>JAEYUE010000337.1 GCA_023433655.1 Pseudomonadota bacterium
AAATACAGCAGCATGAAGATCGAGGCGGCGGCCCGGTCGTAGCCCTTGATCTGGTCGAAGAAGAAGAACAGCAGAGCCCCGGTGATGCCGGGGGCCACGCCCAGCACGATGTCGGCGGCCAGCAGGCGGGCCACGGTCGGGCGGCGCACGATGTCCCAGTAGGCCTTCAGCCCGCCGTGCGGGGCGTCGCCGGCGTTGACCGGCTCGGGCACGGCGGCCAGCGCCAGGCTGATGGTCAGGGGCAGGGCGGCGACAATGGCCCAGCCCATGATGTGCACGCCGGCCACGTAGTCGCCCATGCCGCTCTGCACCACGGCGGCGGGCAGGACCAGGATGGCGATGACGCCGAGGATGTTGAACGCCTGCCACCAGGCGTAGACCCGGCTGCGCTGGTCGTACTCGGGGGCCAGCACCGAGGCCCAGCCCAGCTGGCTCAGCGTGCCGACCGAGAAGCCGAGATAGAGCACCAGCAGCCAGCCGAACAGATAGAGCGGCCCGGCGCCGGGCTCCACCATGACGAAGATCATCAGCGCCGCCAGCATCAGCACCGGGGCCGAGGCGGCCATCCATGGCCGGTAGCGGCCGAAGCGGGTGCGGGTCCGGTCCATGGCCGCGCCGATGATCGGGTCGGCGGCGATGTCGATGGCCCGCACCGCCATGAAGACGTAGCCGACCATGGCGATGTCGATGCCGACGTGGCTGGCGTAGTACTCGGGCAAGGTCACCGGCAGGGCCACGCCGAAGGCCGCCAGCGGCAGGCAGACGGTCGAGAAGGCGGCGAGGACGGCGTTGGAGCGGCGCGCGGCGGGGGCGGCGGCGCTGGGGGCAGGGGCGTCGGTCATGGACGGGTCCGCAGGACGGCGCGTGAGTCGGCCGCACCGTCACCATGCCAGCATTCGCGCCGAACGCTCCAGCCCGGCGAAGCCTCTTGCCGGACGCCCCCGGGCGGGGGCACCCTGTGGACATGTCGATGCGCCGTCGCCTGCTGTCGCTGATCGGCGCCGCCCTCGTGCTGGGCGGGGCGTCGGCGGCGCGTGCGCAGTCGGCCGAGGCCTGCGACGCCGGGACGATCGAATGGGGCGCGCCGGCCATGGCCAACGCCGTGTCCCACTATTCGCTGGAATGGTCGCCGTTCGGGGCCGCGGAGTGGGGCTGGGAGACCTATCTGCCGATGATCCAGCGGGAGATCGGCACGGACTGCGCCGCCGGTTCTCCCGGCTTCGCCCGCGCCCTGGCGGAATTCCAGCATACCCACGGCCTGCCGCCGACGGGATGGTTCGACGCGGCCACCTTCCGGGTGTTCCGTGGCGTCTGGCAGGAGCGGCGGCCCTTCATCATGGCCCGGGTGCGCGAGGAGCCGTGCCCCGAGCCGCCGCCGATCTATCAGCTCGGCTATCTGGTGGCCGAGGAGGAGCATGCCGACCGCCTGACGCGCCTGCTGCGGCGGGACGTGCTGGACGCCTACCGCCGGCTGGTCGCGGCGGCCCGCGCCGAGGTGCCCGAGGTCGCGGCCAATCCCGAACTGCTGCAGATCTTCTCGGGCTTCCGCGACCCCGAGGCCGATGCGGCGCGCTGCGCGGCCCAGGGCAATTGCGACGGTCTGAGGCGGGCGGTCTGCTCGCCGCACCGGACCGGGACGGCTGTGGACCTGTATGTCGGCCACGTCGAGAGCCTGGGCGTCGACAACACCTCGCCGGCCAGCCGCCTGTACATGAGCCGGACCCCGACCTACCGCTGGCTGGTGCGCAACGCCCACCGCTTCGGCTTCGTGCCCTATGTCTATGAGCCGTGGCACTGGGAGTGGGTCAGCCCGACCGGGGACTATGCGCTGAGCGCGGCGGCGCCGTGATCCGGCCGCTGACGGCGGGAGAGGCCGCGCTGGCGCTGGACGCATTCGGCGACGCCCTCGACCTCGCCCCGATCCGCTTCCTGCCCGCGCCCTGGCCTCTGACCCGCGCCTTCGTGGCCGGCCGCTGGTTCGGCCGCGACTGGATCGTCTGGCCGCGACGCGGGCTGCCGGCCGACATCGCCGCCGCGTCGCTGAAGCTCCGGGCGACGCTGGTCCACGAACTGACCCACGTCTGGCAGGCCCAGCAGGGGGTGAACCTGCTGACCGGCAAGATCCGGGCCGGCGACCGGCCGGCGTCCTACGAATACCCCGTCGGCATGGACTGCAGCTGGGGCGAGCTGAACATCGAGCAGCAGGCCATGGTGGTCGAGCACCGCTTCCGCCTGCTGCAGGGGGGCAAGGCTCCGGCCCCGGCCGAGTTCTACGACCGGGTCTGTCCGCTCGGGCCGAGGATCGCCGGCTGACGCCGCCTTGCACGGCGGGCTGGGCTTCCCATATCGACACCATCACTGTTACGAATGGAGTTGGATGTGACCCGGGTCTTCCCGCGACAGCCCGCCCTGTTCTTCGGCCACGGCTCGCCGATGAACGCCCTGGGCGGCCCGTATGCGGACGGCTGGCGCGCCCTCGGCGAGGCGGTCGGCAAGCCGGTGGGCGTGGTCATGGTCTCCGCCCATTGGGAGACCGCCGGACTGGCGGTGACGGCGCAGAACCGACCGGAAACCCTCCATGATTTCGGCGGCTTCCCGGACGAATTGCATGCGATGCAGTATCCCGCGCCAGGGTCCCCGGCGCTCGCCGGCCGGGTCGCGGACCTGACGGGCGCCGTCCCGACCGACCGCTGGGGCCTCGATCACGGGACCTGGTCGGTGCTGGCCCACGTCTGGCCCGAGGCCGACGTGCCCGTCGTGCAGTTGTCGCTCGACCGCCATCTGGACGCGCGCGGCCATTTCGACCTGGCCCGACGCCTCGCGCCGCTGCGCGACGAGGGCGTGATCGTCGCCGGCTCGGGCGACTTCGTTCACAATCTGCGGACCTGGAAGCGGGCCGGCGGCGAGCCCTACGCCTGGGCGACGCAGTTCAACGAGGCGGTCAAGGCGGCGCTGGTCCGCGGCGACGACGACGCCCTGGTCGATTGGGTCGGCCTGGCGGAGGACGCCCAGCTGAGCGTCCCCACCGACGAACACTTCCTGCCGCTGTTGTACGTCGCCGCCCAGCGCCGGCCGGGCGACGACGTCAGCTTCTTCAACGACATCATCGAGGGCGGATCGATCTCGATGACCGGTGTGCGGATCGGCTAGGCCATTCTTGCTTCAGGTCGAGTCGACCTGAATCCAGAAAATGGCCCAGCATCACACTGGAGCGAAATCTGAGCCGCGCTGGACCGCGTCCAGCGCGACCGATTTCGCTCTAGGCGCGTTTCCGCATCGCGGCGTCGACGCTCCACGGCCCCGGGCCGGCGGCGACGAAATAGAGGAAGACGAAGCAGTACAGGGCGATGGTCTCGCCGCCGTTCACGAGCGGGAACGGGCTTTGCATCCCGTGCGCGTACCAGTAGCCCACCGCGCAGAAGCCCGAGGCGAGGAAGGCCACCGGCCGGGTGAACAAGCCGATCAGGAAGAGCGTGCCGAGGACCAGCTCCAGCGGTCCCGACAGGCCGGCGAGGCTGAGGCCTGGCGGCGGCAGGCCGTCCATGGCCGGAAAGCCCAGCACCTTGGCCGTGCCGTGGGATACAAACAGAAGCCCGGTGACGATGCGCAGCAGGCTGAGCAGTTGCGGCTGATAGGCGGAGAACCGGTCGAACATGAGTCCCTCCCTTCAGTGGGAAGGAAAGTCTGAAACCGAGTCGGTGTCAGTTACAACGCCGTTCGGCGAGGCGGTCAGGCCGCCTTGTCGAGCTCGGCCATCTGCTGGATGGCGACGTAGTCTGTCTTGCCCGTGCCCAGCACCGGCACCTCGCCGACGCGCAGGATCTTCTTCGGCACCGCCAGTTCCGGCGCGCCGTGGCTGCGGGCCCATTCGGCGAGGCGGGCGACCTCGGCGTCCTTGCGGTCAGTGACCAGCACCAGCTTCTCGCCCTTGCGGCTGTCGGGCACCGAAACCACGGCGTGCCGCGCCTCCGGCCAGACGGCGCTGGCCAGGCCCTCGACAGCCGTCAGCGACACCATCTCGCCGCCGATCTTGGCGAAGCGCTTGGCCCGGCCGAGGATGCAGACGTAGCCCTCGTCATCGATCGAGACGATGTCGCCGGTGTCGTGCCAGCCGCCTTCCAGCGGCTCGATGGCCTCGGGGTCCTCCGGCGAGAGATAGCCCTTCATCACATTGGGGCCGCGCAGGAACAGCCGGCCGCCCGCGTCGATGCCGTCGACCGCGTCCAGCCGCCACTCCATGCCCGGCAGGATCTGGCCGACGGTGCCCGGCCGGTTGCGGTCCGGGTGGTTGACGGCCACCACCGGCGCCGCCTCGGTGGCGCCGTAGCCTTCCAGCAGCTTGAGGCCGTGGAAGCGGGTGTTGAACAGGTGGTGGGTCTCGTCGCGGACCCGCTCGGCGCCGGCGACCACGAACTGCAGGGTCGAGAAGTCGTCCGGCCCGGCCACGCGGGCGTACTGGTTCAGGAAGGTGTCGGTGGCGAACAGGATCGAGGCCTTCACCTGCGGCAACAGCTCGACGATCTGGCGGGCGTGCAGCGGCGACGGATACTGGAACGCCTTCATCCCCTGCAGCAGCGGCAGCAGCACCCCGCCGGTCAGGCCGAAGCAGTGGAAGGTCGGCAGCGGATTGAACATCACCCAGTCGGGGTTCAGCTCGATGTGCTGGGCGACCTGACGGCAGTTGGCGACCAGGTTCCACTGGCTGAGGACCACGCCCTTGGGCGCGCCGAAGCTGCCCGAGGTGAACAGGATCACGCCCGGTGAGGACGGCTCGGTCTTCACCCGGAACCGCTTCGGCATCAGCCCGGCCATCAGGCCGTACAGCTTGTCCGGCAGGCCGATCGACTTGCGCACGTCGTCCAGCCACACGACCTCGGCCACCGTGCCGATCTGCTCGACCAGATCCTCAAGCTTTGCCTGCTGGATGAAGCGCTGGGCGGTCAGCACCTTGCCGACGCCGGCGGCCTTGATCGCCGCCTTCACATTGCGCTCGCCCGAGGTGAAGTTGAGCATCACCGGCACGCGGCCGTGGGCGTGCAGGCCATAGTAGGTGACCACCACCCCCATGCTGGACGGCAGCAGGATGCCGACCCGCTCGCCGACTTCCGTCATGGCGGCGATCTTGCGGCCGAGCACGAAGGCGGCGCGGATCAGCCCCGTGTAGGTCAGGGGCTTGCGGTCCTGGTCCTCCAGGATTTCCTTGTCGCCGTATTTGTCGCGGGCCGCGATCAGGGCGTCGAAGACGGTTTCCTCGACGGCCGTGGGGTCCAGGGGCAGGCGCAAAGACATCCTCCGTGGCGCGTTGGCCGCGCCTTGTCTGAGGCCGCAAACTAGAGCGGGCGGGGAGGGTTGAAAAGATGTGTTACCCCGCGTGACCCCCGGGCCCGCCTTGCCTTCGACACGCGGAAGGACGACATAGCGGCTTCGCAACGCCCGGAGCCCGCGCCGCCTTGGTCACGCTGATCGACACCCTGACGAAGACGCCCGCCGAGTTGCGTCATCCGGAGAAGCAGAACCGGCCCGAGACGGCGGTGCTGAAGAAGCCCGACTGGCTGCGCGTCAAGGCGCCCGGCTCGGGCCAGTACAACGCCACCCGCGCCATCGTGAAGGAGAAGGGCCTCCACACCGTGTGCGAGGAGGCCGCCTGCCCGAACATCGGCGAGTGCTGGAGCCAGAAGCACGCCACCCTGATGATCATGGGCGACACCTGCACGCGGGCCTGCGCCTTCTGCAACGTCAAGACCGGCCTGCCCGACGCCCTCGATCCGGACGAGCCGGCCAAGGTCGGCCTGGCGGTGCAGCAGATGGGCCTCAATCACGTGGTCATCACCAGCGTGGACCGCGACGACCTGTCCGACGGCGGCGCCGCCCACTTCGCCGAGGTGGTGCGCCAGATCCGTCTGCAGGCGCCCGGTACGACCATCGAGATCCTGACCCCCGACTTCCTGCGCAAGGACGGCGCGGCCGAAGTGGTGATCGACTCCACCCCGGACGTCTTCAACCACAACCTCGAGACGGTGCCGCGGCTGTATCTGAAGATCCGCCCCGGGGCCCGCTACTTCCACAGTCTGCGGCTGCTGCAGATGGTCAAGGAGCGCGACCCGAACCAGTTCACCAAGTCCGGCATCATGGTCGGGCTGGGCGAGACGCGGGAGGAGGTCATGCAGGTGATGGACGACATGCGTTCCGCCGGCGTCGACTTCATCACCATCGGCCAGTACCTGCAGCCGACCCGAAAGCACGCCGCCATCGAGCGCTTCGTCACGCCCGAGGAGTTCAAGGCCTATGAGGCGATCGCCCGGGCAAAGGGCTTCCTGATGGTGTCGTCCTCACCGCTGACGCGCAGTTCGCACCACGCCGGCGAGGACTTCGCCCGGCTGAAGGCGGCGCGACTGGCGCAGAGCGGACGCTGAGCCGCGCTTGGCTGTTCACCGCGTCACCAAGATCCTCCCGTATCGGCCGGACCAGCTCGCGGCGCTGGTCGCCGACGTGCGCGCCTATCCGGAGTTCGTGCCGTGGGTGTCGTCGATGCGGGCGTGGAATCCGCGCGAGGAGGCCCCCGGCGTCAGCCTGGTCGACGCCGAGGCCGGGGTCGGCTTCTCCTTCCTGAAGGAGCGCTTCTCGACCTGGGTGCGGCATGACCGCAACGCGCCCAAGGTCGAGGTCGGGCTGCTGCGCGGGCCCTTCCATCACCTGCGCAACCGCTGGGAGTTCTTCCCGCACCCGGAGGGGACGCGGGTCGAATTCTTCATCGACTTCGCCTTCAAATCCCGCATCCTCGACGTCATGCTGCAGGCCAATTTCGACCGCGCGGTCGGCAAGCTGATGCACTGTTTCGAGGCCCGGGCGGCGCACCTGTACGGTCCCCAATCCACTCGGGCCGGGGCGTGAGCTTCGACTTCGACGCCGTGGTCGTGGGGGCCGGGGCCGTCGGCCTGGCGTGCGGTCGGGCGCTGGCGAAGCGGGGCCGGTCGGTGCTGGTGCTCGAGAAGGAGCCGGCCATCGGCCAGGGCGTCTCCTCGCGCAACAGCGAGGTCATCCACGGCGGCCTCTACTATCCTTCCGGCTCGCTGAAGGCCCGGTTCTGCGTTCAGGGCCGGCGGGCGCTGTACGCCTTCCTCGACAGCCACAAGGTCGACTTCAGAAGGTGCGGCAAGCTGGTGGTGGCCACCGACGCGGCAGAGGTCCCGCGCATCGAGGCCATCTTCGAACAGGCCACCGCCAATGAGGTCGAGGGGCTGGAGCATCTGAGCGGCGCCCAGGCGCGGGCGCTGGAGCCGGGGCTGAACGCCCACGCCGCCATCCTGTCGCCCGAGAGCGGCGTCTTCGACAGCCACGGCTACATGCTGGCCCTGCAGGGGGAGATCGAGGACGCCGGCGGCTCGGTCGTGGTCTCAACCCCGTTCGAGCGGGCCGAACCCCTGCCAGGCGGCGGCTTCCGGATCACCGCGGGCGGGGAGGGCGGGGCGACCCTGACCTGCCGGCATCTGGTCCTCGCGCCCGGCCTGCAGGCCCAGGACGCCGCCGCCCGCATCGACGGCTACCCCGCTGACCGCATCCCCGCGGGCCATTTCGGCAAGGGCGTCTACTTCCGCCTGACCGGCAAGGCGCCGTTCGAGCGGCTGGTCTATCCGCCGCCGATCCCCGGCGCGCTCGGCACCCACTATCGCAAGGATCTGGGCGGCCAGGCGGTGTTCGGGCCCGACCTCGAATACGTCGAGGGCGAGGACTATTCGGTCGACCCGGCGCGGGCGGCGGAGTTCGAACGCTACATCCGGCGCTTCTGGCCCGGCCTGCCGGAGAACGCCCTGACCCCCGACTACGCCGGCATCCGGCCCAAGCTGCACGGCCCGGGCGAGCCGCAGCCGGATTTCCAGCTGCGCGGCCGCGACGACCACGGGATCGACGGTCTGGTGGCGCTGTTCGGCATCGAGAGCCCCGGTCTGACCAGCTCCCTGGCCATCGGCGAGGCGGCGGCGGGAATGCTGGATGAGTGAGATCCTCATCCGCGACGCCACGACCGCGGACATTCCGGCCCTGCACCGGCTGATCGAAAGCGCCTATCGCGGCGAGGCCTCCCGCGCCGGCTGGACGACCGAGGCCGACCTGCTGGCAGGCCAGCGCACCGATCCGGACGAGCTCGCCTCCATCCTCGCCGATCCGGCCCAGGCCATGCTGACGGCCTGGCGCGGCGATGAACTGCTGGGCTGCGTCCTGATCGCCGACCGCGGCGGGGAGACCGGCTATTTCGGCATGCTGTCGGTCGTCCCGACCCTGCAGGGCGGCGGACTGGGCCGCCGGCTGGTGGAGGCCGCCCATGCCGAACTGGCCCGGCGCTTCGGCGCGCGGCGGGCGCGCATCTCCGTCTTTCCGCAGCGCGAGAGCCTGATCGCCTGGTACCGCCGGCTCGGCTACGCCTCGACGGGCGAGACCCTGCCGTTCCCCTACGACGATCCCCGATTCGGCCTGCCGCTGCGCGACGACCTGCATTTCATCGTCATGGAGCGGCCTCTGGCTTGACCGTGGCCGCGCCGGCGGGTCACTGGGCCGGCATGGAGATCCTCACCCCGCGCCTGAAGCTGCGCACAGCGCGGCCCGACGACCTGGAGGCGATGCACGCCGTCCTGTCCGACCCCCTCGCGACGCGCTGGTGGTCGACCCCGCCGCACGAGACGCTGGAGCAGACCCGCATCTGGCTGCGCGGCATGATCGCCAACGGCCCCGACCAGCCGGACTTCGTCATCGAGCGCGAGGGGCGGGTGATCGGCAAGGCCGGCTTCTGGCGGTTGCCCGAGGTCGGCTACATCCTGCACCCGGACCACTGGGGGCAGGGGCTGGGCAGGGAGGCCGTCGGGGCCGCCGTCGACCACGTCTTCGCCACCCTCGACCACGACGACCTGATCGCCGACGTGGACCCGGAGAACGCCGCATCGATTCGCCTGCTTGAGGGCCTCGGCTTCGTGAAGACCGGCTTCGCCGAGCGGACCTGGGAGATCGCCGGCGAGTGGAAGGACAGCCTTTACTACGGGCTTGCGCGGGCGCAGTGGGAGGCGCGCCGGCGCACTTGAACTCCCCGGCGGGTTCAGGCATAAGCCCGCGCTCGCGTGGCGGCTCTTCCGAGGGCCGCCGCTGTTGTTTTCGCGCCTTCACCGGCGCCCGACCAGAAGATTGAGACGGACATGGCCGTTCCGAAGCGCAAAGTATCGCCCTCGCGTCGCAACATGCGCCGCGCCCACGACGCCCTGGGCACGAACGCCTACGTCGAGGACAAGGACACGGGTGAGCTGAAGCGCCCGCACCACATCGACCTGAAGACCGGCACCTACCGCGGCCGCCAGGTCCTGACGCCGAAGGAAGACTAGGTCTTTTCTCCGGTTCGGGCCTGCGCCCGGCGAAGCTTTCTGACGGCGCGCGATAGCCTCGCGCGCCGTTTTCGTGCGTTGTAGACGGCGACAGCCACGCCGGAGACGCCCCATGATCCGCCTCGCCGCCCTCGGTTCCGCCGCCGCCCTCGTCCTCGTCGGCTGCGGCGCGCCGCCGCCCGAACCCGCAGACGCGCCCGCCGAACCGGCCGCGCCGGCGAGCCCGGTGGAGCCCGGTGCGCCCGTGTCCGCCGCCATGAAGCTGACCGCCCAGGGCTATGGCCCGCTGCGCATCGGCATGACCGTGGCCGAGATCGAGGCGGCCATGGGACCCGACGCTGACCCCGAAGCGGTGGGCGGCCCCGACCCGGCCGCCTGCGACATGTTCCGGCCGGCCCGGGCGCCGGAAGGCCTGCTGGTCATGGTCGAGAACGGCGTCCTGACCAGCGTCTGGGTCAGCCGCAACACGACCGTCGAGACCGACCGGGCCCTGAACGTCGGCGATCCGGCCTCCGAGGTGAAGCGGGTCTATGGCGACGCCGCCGTGGTCGAGCCGCACAAATACCAGTCGGCCCCGGCCGAATACATCACCGTCTGGACCACCTCGGACCGCCAAGGTCCGGAGGCCCGCGGCCTGACCTATGAGATCGGCGCCGACGGCCGGGTCGAATCGATCGCCGGCGGCGGCCCCTCGATCCAGTACGTCGAGGGTTGCGCCTGAGCGGCTCCGTCGGGTTCGACGCCGGACCTTCGGACGCTCCGGTTCGGACGGCTTCCTTGCCCGAGCCGGCCCGACCGGGCTAAACGCGAGCCAACCTTCGCCCCACCGCAGACAGAGCGCTCCATGACCGACATCGCCGAAATCGTCGCCCGCCAGATCCTCGACAGCCGCGGCAATCCGACGGTGGAGGTCGACGTGGTGCTGGACGACGGCTCGTTCGGGCGCGCGGCGGTGCCGTCGGGTGCCTCGACCGGCGCCCACGAGGCGGTCGAGCTGCGTGACGGCGACAAGGACCAGTGGGGCGGCAAGGGGGTCCAGAAGGCGGTGGACGCCGTCAATGGCGAGATCTTCGACGCCCTGTCGGGCATGGACGCCGAGGACCAGCGCCGCATCGACGAGGCGCTGATCTCGCTGGACGGCACCCAGAACAAGAGCCGGCTGGGGGCCAACGCCATCCTGGGCGTCAGCCTCGCCTGCGCCAAGGCCAGCGCCATCAGCTCCAATCTGCCACTCTACCGCTACCTCGGCGGGGTCACGGCCCGGGTGCTGCCGACCCCGATGATGAACATCATCAACGGCGGGGCTCACGCCGACAATCCGATCGACATCCAGGAGTTCATGATCCTGCCGACCGGGGCCGACAGCTTCTCGGAAGGCCTGCGCATGGGCGCCGAGATCTTCCATGCCCTGAAGAAGGCCCTGAAGGACGCCGGCCACAACACCAACGTCGGCGACGAGGGCGGCTTCGCCCCGAACCTGCAGTCGGCCGAAGCGGCGCTGGAGTTCATCACCAAGGCGGGGCAGGCGGCGGGCTACCTCGCCGGCGAGGACTTCCAGCTGGGCCTCGATGTCGCCTCGACCGAGTTCTTCAAGGACGGCAAATACGTCATGACCGGCGAGGGCAAGACCTTCGACCAGGACGGCATGGTCGGCTACCTCGCCGACCTGTGCGAGCGCTTCCCGATCGTCTCGATCGAGGACGGCTGCGCCGAAGACGATTATGACGGCTGGCGTCTGCTGACCGAACGTCTCGGCGACCGGGTCCAGCTGGTCGGCGACGACCTTTTCGTCACCAACCCGGCCCGACTGGCGGCTGGCATCGGCGAGGGCCTGGCCAACTCGATCCTGATCAAGGTCAATCAGATCGGGACGCTTTCCGAGACTCTGGATGCGGTCGATATCGCCCATCGCGCCGGCTATACGGCGGTGATGAGCCACCGCTCGGGCGAGACCGAGGACTCGACCATCGCCGACCTGGCCGTGGCCACCAACTGCGGTCAGATCAAGACCGGCTCCCTGGCCCGCTCGGACCGCACCGCCAAGTACAACCAGCTGCTCCGCATCGAGGAGATGCTGGGCGACCAGGGCGCCTACTTCGGCGACGGCATGCTGCTGAAATAGAGGCGGGAGAAGGCCGCAGATTTTGCGGTCAAGCTACGGTTCGTTAGGCATTTTCGGTCAGGACTCGTTGATCACGAGTCCGCGCTCAGAAGGAGCGTCCGTCAGTGCCCGAGCGGATGAAGCCGTATTTCCCGTCAGCCATGTTGCTGCTGCTGATCGTCTACCTGGGCGTTCAGGCCCTGACGGGGGAGCGCGGCCTGCTGAGCGGCGGCGAGCGCGACGCCATGCAGCTGCGCCGCGAGGCCCAACTGGCGACGATCCTCGAACAGCGGCGCGACCTCGAGATCCGCGTCCGCTACCTGCGCGCCGACAGCCTGTCGCGCGACCTGCTGGAGGAGCGGGCGCGGGCCGTGCTGGGGTTCGCCGACCCCCGCGACTACGTCATCCGGGTCTCCACGCCCGCTGCGGATGCGACTGAAACGCCCACGGCGTGAACTTTCGTTACAGCTTGGCCGGGCCGCTTTGCGTTTCGGGAACGAAGGCTGCTAAAGCCCCTTTCCGTAACGACAGAGGCCCTTTCGCGGGGTCCAGCCGGGAGTGAAGACGGATGGCGAAAGCCCCCGCCGCCAAAGCTGATTCCAGCAAGGCCAAAAGCATACCCAATACGCCGCAGGCCTCGAAGGAGGACCTGCTGCGCTACTATCGCGAGATGGTCCTCATCCGCCGCTTCGAGGAGCGCGCGGGCCAGCTTTACGGCATGGGTCTGATCGGCGGCTTCTGTCACCTGTACATCGGCCAAGAGGCCGTGGCGGTGGGCGTCCAGGAGAGCGTCAAACAGGGCTACGACAAGATCATCACCGGCTACCGCGACCACGGCCACATGCTGGCCGCCGGCATGGATCCCAAGGAGGTCATGGCCGAGCTCACCGGACGCATCGGCGGCTCGTCCAAGGGCAAGGGCGGCTCGATGCACATGTTCGACGTGCCGACCGGATTCTACGGCGGACACGGCATCGTCGGCGCCCAGGTCGCGCTGGGCACCGGGCTGGCCTTCTCCGGCAAGTACCGCGGCGACGACTCGGTCAGCTTCGTCTACTTCGGCGACGGCGCGGCCAACCAGGGTCAGGTCTACGAGAGCTTCAACATGGCCCAGCTGTGGAAGCTGCCGGCCATCTACATCATCGAGAACAACCAGTACGCCATGGGCACCTCGATCGAGCGGGCCTCGTCGACGACCGAACTGTACCAGCGGGGCGCCAGCTTCGGCATCCCCGGCGAGCAGGTCGACGGCATGGACGTCCTGGCCGTGCGCGACGCCGCCGCCCGCGCCGTGAAGCGGGCGAGGGAAGGGGGCGGGCCCTTCATCCTCGAGGTGAAGACCTACCGCTACCGCGGCCACTCGATGTCCGACCCGGCCAAGTACCGCACCAAGGAGGAGGTCGACGAGGTCAAGAAGACCCGCG
>JAEYUE010000117.1 GCA_023433655.1 Pseudomonadota bacterium
CGACCTCATCCTGGCCGGTGCCGATCGAGGAGACGATGCCCAGTCCGGTGACGACCACTCGCCGCATGATGTGTCCTTCTGAAATCCTGAGCGTCTAGCGGCGTCAGCCGCCCTGCGGTTCCGTCGCCCCGCCGAACAGGCCCACGCGCATGTCGTCGCAGCGGTAGATGATCTCGCCGTCGGCCTCGAGCACGCCGTCGGCGATGCCCATGACCAGCTTGCGGTTGATGACCCGCTTGAGGTCGATCTTGTAGACCACCCGCTTGACGTCCGGGGTGACCTGGCCGGTGAATTTCACGTCGCCGACGCCCAGCGCGCGGCCGCGGCCCGGGCCGCCGATCCAGCCGAGATAGAAGCCGACCAGCTGCCACATGGCGTCGAGGCCGAGGCAGCCCGGCATCACCGGGTCGCCGATGAAGTGGCACTGGAAGAACCAGAGGTCCGGATGGATGTCGAGCTCGGCCTCGACATAGCCCTTGCCGTGGGCGCCGCCGTCGGCGGTGATCTGCGTGATGCGGTCGAACATCAGCATCGGCGGGGCCGGCAGCTGGGCGTTGCCCGGGCCGAACAGCTCGCCGCGCCCGGAGGCCAGCAGCGCCTCATAGTCGAACGACGACGGATATTTCGATTGGGTCACGGCGCTCGCATTCCAGACGGCCGGGGCGGACTCGCCGCGGTGGCCGGTGTGGCGGTGGGGTTACACGAGCGCGGGCGGCGGCTCAACCGCCGTCGTCGGCCCGCCCTGTTCCGGCCGGCCGTGCGGCGTTGCACAGCGGGCGCTCCTGCGCGCCGAAGACCGCCGATTGGCGCACCCAGCCGCGTAGCCGCCCGGACCTGACCCGGCACCAGCCTTCCTCGCACTCCTCCATGGACACCAGAGAGCGCGGTGACAGTCGCGCGCGGACCGCGGAGGCGTCCGAGTGTCCTGAATGGACGGGAACCTCCGCGTCCGAGGCGTTGAACAGGCTGCGGCGGCTCGACACCACGCTGCGGTGGACCCAGGCGACGGCGCCCTCGGGATCGCAGATCTTCCGCCACTCCGTGGTCTCGGCGATGACCTGCACCGGCAGGCCCGAGACGCGGTATTCCCACAGGATGCGATAGTCGAGGCCGGGGCCGAAGCGGGCGTGCACCTCGGACGACTTCAGCGACAGCCAGCGCGGCACGGGCTGGCCACTCGGCGTCGGGCGGCCGTCGGGCATGGTCTGCAGACCGCCCGCCATCACCGCCGCGCCCAGGGTGGCCGCGACGACCGCCAGTTTCCGGATGGAGAAATGAGCTTTGCCGGGCACGCGAGCGGGGTCCGTGGAGAACGATGTGCGACCGTGGGCCACGCGGCTTAAGGCGGCGTTAACCAGACGGTCCAGGCCTACGGCCGACGGGCGCAGACCGGGCAGGCGGGGTCGGCGGCGAGGCTGACGGTGCGCGCTGCGCCGGCGAGACCGTCGAAGAGGAGCAGGCGGCCTTCGAGAGGCTGGCCCGCGCCGGTGACCAGCTTGACCGCCTCCAGCGCCGCCATCGATCCGACCACGCCGGCGAGGGCCCCGACCACCCCGACGCGGGCGCAGGTCTCGGCCTCCGGCGGGACGGCGGGGACCAGGCAGCGGTAGCAGGGCCGTCCGCGGAACACGGCGACCTGGCCGCTCCACCGGCCTAGGGCGCCGGACACCAGCGGGACGCCGGCGGCCACGCAGGCGGCGTTGGTCGCGAAGCGGGTCTCGAAGTCATCGGTCCCGTCGATGACGACGTCGCACCCTTCGAGCAGCCAGGCGGCGTTGTCTGCGGTGAGGCGTTCGGGCGCGCATTCGATCTCCACGTGGAAGTTCAGGGCGGTCAGCCGGGACTCGGCCGCCTCGACCTTGGGGAGGCCGACGTCCGGTTCCGCAAAGGCGATCTGACGCTGCAGATTGGACAGGGCGACATCGTCATGGTCGATCAGTCGAAGCCGCCCGACTCCGGCCGCGGCGAGGTACAGGGCCGCGGGGGCGCCGACTCCGCCCATGCCGACGACGCCGACGCGGGCGGCCTTCAGGCGCTGCTGGCCGGGTCCGCCGATCTCTGCCAGCACCAGGTGCCGGGCGTACCGCTCGATTTCGTCGTCGGAGAAGCTCACCCGTTCCGAATAGGCGGTTCGGGGCGGGACGTCACGCGGCCTTGCGGAGGTCCAGCAGCACCTCGGCCTCGTGGGCGGTGACGCGTGACAGGCAGTTCAGCCCCAGTCGGTCCAGCAGGGCGGCGGGGTCGGCGCACAGGCCCATGGCCTCGTCGAGCCGGCGGGCGACGATGGGGGTGTCGACCAGCACCCGGAAGCCCGTGTGGCGAGGGTCGTCGAGCAGCCGCCGGACGAGCCTGTCGACATCGGCTCGGCCGCCCTCGATCGCCTGCAGAATGTGGCCCTGGTGGAACATCACGCAGCTGGTCAGGTGATCGCGGCGGTTGTTGCGCTCGGACACCCCGAGAATCTGGGCGATCGACAGGGTGGACGCGCCCGTCGCGCCGACAGCTTCACTGGCGTAGATGACGCGATGAAGCACGTCGACACCCTCTTAAGGCGAGAAATGGGGCAAGAAATGTCGATGTAACGCATTACATTGGTCAGAATATGGCTTAGCGTAGCCATTGGATTCCCGGTCCTTTCGCCTTGCCGCGCCGCATTCCGGTCTCCATCTGGGGGCCATGACTCACGACACCACAGCTTCCGCCTCGCCCGGCTGGCACGGCACCACCATCCTGGCGGTGCGCAAGGACGGCCGCACCGTCATCGCCGGCGACGGCCAGGTCTCCATGGGGCCGACCATCGTCAAGGGTGCGGCGCGCAAGGTGCGGACCCTGGCCGGCGGCAAGGTGCTGGCCGGTTTCGCCGGGGCCACCGCCGACGCCTTCACCCTGATCGAACGGCTCGAGGCCAAGCTCGAGCAGTACCCCGACCAGCTGGCGCGGGCCTGCGTCGATCTGGCCAAGGATTGGCGCACGGACCGATATCTGCGCCGGCTGGAGGCCATGCTGCTGGTGGCGGACCGCCATTCGATCTTCACGGTCACCGGCGTCGGCGACGTGCTGGAGCCTGAGCACGGCGTGGCGGCGGTGGGGTCGGGCGGCAATTTCGCCCTCGCCGCGGCGCGGGCGCTGCTGGACCATTCCGACATGGGCGCGGAGGAGATCGCCCGGAAGGCCATGGCCATCGCCGCCGACATCTGCGTCTACACCAACGGCAATCTGACGGTTGAGACCCTGGGCGACTGACCTCAGGCGCCGATGACGCCGAGGGCCATGGCGGCGCCGATCGCCAGCAGGGCGGCGGCGACGACGCCCCTGACCAGGCCGATGGTGGCCTTCTTCAGCCAGCGCATCGCCGCCCACGCCCCGGCGAAGGCGCAGACCACGGCCCAGGCGACCAGCAGGCCTTCGCGCGTCCCCATGTCTGCGGCGGCCCCGCCGACGGCGAAGGCGTAGACCGGCAGCCGCGAGAGGTCGATCAGCACCGCGATCAGGGCCCCGGTGGCGATGAAGCGCGCCGGATCGAGACCGAGCCTGAGCAGGAAGATCGAGCGCAGCGCGCCCTGCTGGCCGGTCAGGCCGCCGAGGAAGCCGGTCGCGAGGCCGCCCAGCGGCGCGGCGCGCGGCGGCGCGGCCAGCTTCTGGAACCAGGGCTGCAGCTCCAGCACGCCGAGGACGATCATCACCGCCCCGACCGCGAGCCCGGCGGGCGTCGGTCCGAACTCATGCCCGGCCAGGGCCCACGAGAACAGGGCCTCGCCCGCGGCCAGCCGGCCCAGCAGCCAGGCCCCGGCGATCGCCGCCGGTATGGCCGGCAGGCCGAAACGCAGAACGGTGCGCCAGTCGGCCTGGCGCCACAGCAGCCCGCCCTTGAACAGGCCGTTGAGCAGGTGGACGACGCCGGTCGCCGCGACCGCCACCGGGGCGGAAAAGAACAGGGCGAAGGCCGGCAGCAGAACGGTGCCGAGCCCGAAGCCGGAATAGAGGGTCAGGCCCGACGCGAGGAAGGCGGTCAGCCCGATGAGCAGAAAGTCCATGCTCGGCTCCGGTGAAACAGCGGCGCTTCCGTCCTAGCCGATCGGCGGCGCCCGCACAGCCGGCGCATTATGAAGATTTAACGGGACATGCGCCCGCCGGGCGGCCTCTATGCCGACGGGAGGATCGCCATGCGCCTGTTGACCTGTCTCGCCCTGACCTCGGCCCTCGCCGCCGAATCCGCCCTGGCTCAGACGGCAGGGGCGCCGGACGCCGCGCCGGTCGTCGCCGCCGAGCGGGCGTTCGCCGCCGACGCGCCGTCGCTGGGCGTGGCCGGCAGTTTCAGCAAATGGTCCGTGCCCGAGGCGATCGTCATCGCCGCAGGACGGGCGCAGCGCGTCGGAGACGTCTACCCTGACCGCCCGCGCCCGGCGGACGAACCGCTGCTGGAGTGGTGGCCGAACTTCGCCGGGATCGCGCGATCGGGCGACCTCGGATTCACGACAGGCGGCGTCGCCGTCGGCGGTCAGCGAACCGGGCATTACTTCACCATCTGGAAGCGCCAGCCGGACGGTGCGTGGAAATGGGTCTACGACGGCGGCTCCGGGGCCAGCGCGGCGGACGTGCCGGGCCCGAACAGCGAGCCGGAGATTCTGCCGCCGGGGCCGGAGCTGATCCAGGTCCGCCGTGCCGGCGAGGATGGAGGCGAATATCCTCCACGCGCCGTCCAGGCGATGAACGCAGTGCGCGAGGAGGAGGCGACGCTCGCCGCGGCGGCGGCGGCCGACCAGAAGACGGCGCATCTGGCGAAGTTGGCCGACAACGGCCGCCTCTACGTCGCGCCCTTGGCTCCGGCGATCGGGCGCGCTGCTTTTGAAGAGACCCTGTCCGGCTGGCCCGCCACCTTCCGCTTCGGCCCGACCGAGGGCGGCGGCGCCTCGGACTACGGCGACCTCGTCTGGACCTACGGACCGGCCGCCTGGAGCCGCGGCGGCGAAGAGCGCACCGGCCACTATGTGAGGCTGTGGCAGCGCCAGGAGGTCGGCTGGAAGATCGTTCTCGCCCAGCTCATCCCGGCCCCGCCGGCGCCGCCCCCTCCCGCCGGCGGCTGAGGCGTCCTATCTGCGCCTCATGACCGACCTTTCTCCCCGCGAAATCGTTTCCGAACTCGACCGTTTCATCGTCGGCCAGGACGACGCCAAGCGCGCTGTCGCCGTGGCCCTGCGGAACCGCTGGCGGCGCAAGCGCGTGCCCGAGGACCTGCGCGACGAGGTGACGCCGAAGAACATTCTGATGATCGGCCCGACCGGCGTCGGCAAGACCGAGATCGCGCGCCGCCTGGCGAAGCTGGCGGGCGCGCCTTTCCTCAAGGTCGAGGCGACCAAATTCACCGAGGTCGGCTACGTCGGCCGCGACGTCGACCAGATCCTGCGCGACCTCGTCGAGGCGGCGCTGGTCATGGTCAAGGACAGGCGCCGGGCCGGGGTCAAGGCGCGGGCCGAAGCGGCGGCCGAGGAGCGGCTGCTCGACGCCCTCGTGGGTCCGGGGTCGCAACCGGCGACGCGCGACAGCTTCCGCAAGCGGTTGCGCGCCGGGGAACTGGACGACAAGGAGGTCGAACTGGCGCTGGCCGACACCGCCTCGCCGATCCAGGGCTTCGACCTGCCAGGCGGCGGCAACGTCGGCATGATCAATCTGTCCGAGATGCTGGGCAAGCTGGGCGGCGGGCGAACGAAGACGGTCAGGCTGACCGTGCGCGACGCCGTCGAACCCCTGGTCAACGAGGAGGCCGACAAGCTGCTCGACCAGGAGAGCCTGACCCGCGAGGCGGTGCTGCTGGCCGAGAATGAGGGCATCGTCTTCCTCGACGAGATCGACAAGGTCGCCGCCCGCCAGGACCGCGCCGGCGCCGACGTCAGCCGCGAGGGGGTGCAGCGTGACCTGCTGCCGCTGATCGAGGGCACCACGGTGTCGACCAAATACGGACCGGTGAAATCCGACCATGTGCTGTTCATCGCCTCGGGCGCCTTCCATGTGGCCAAGCCATCGGACCTGCTGCCCGAGCTGCAGGGCCGGCTGCCGATCCGCGTCGAACTCAAGGCCCTGACCCGCGACGACTTCGTGCGCATCCTGACCGAGCCCGAGGCCAATCTGATCCGCCAGAACCAGGCCCTGCTGGCCACCGAGGATGTGACTCTCAGCTTCACCGACGACGCCATAGCGGCGCTGGCGGACGCGGCGGTGGCCGCCAATACGACGGTCGAGAACATCGGGGCGCGACGCCTCCAGACAGTGCTGGAGCGGGTGCTGGAGGAGACCAGCTTCAAGGCCTCGGACCTGTCCGGCCAGACCGTCGCCTTCGACGGCGACAAGGTGCGCGAACGGGTGGCCGACCTCGCCCGCGACGCCGACCTGAGCCGGTTCATCCTGTAGCGACGGTTGAAACCGGAACGGATGCGGAACATAACAGCCGCATGTCCGCCGCCGTCCTGTCCATCGACCTGGTCTTCAGCCGGCCCGCGACGACCCTGTCGGTCACCCGCGGGGCCGCCCGGCTGATGATGGACATGGGCTATGCGCCCCTGCTCGAGGTTGGCCTGCCCAACGGGCGGCGCGCCGATGTCATGGCGCTGGGTCCGCGGGGCGAGATCGTCATCTGCGAGGTGAAGTCGGGGGTCGAGGACTATCGGGTCGACCGCAAATGGGGCGAGTACCGGCCGTACTGCGACCTGTTCTATTTCGCCGTCGCCCCGGAGTTTCCGTCGGAGATCCTGCCCGACGAGCCGGGCCTGATCGTCGCCGACGGCTTCGGCGGGGCGGTGGTGCGCGAGGCGGGGTCGACGCCGCTGGCGCCGGCGCGGCGCAAGGCCCTGACCCTGGCCTTCGCCCGGCTGGGCGCGATGCGGACGTTGCGGGATCAGCCGGCGGGCTGAGGCGCGTCGACGACCCGTCCGCCCTCGCCCGTCGCGCGGTGGGCGCTGGCCGTGGCGGCGCAGCCCATCAGCCGCTCGTCCCCGATCTCCACGAGGGCGGTCAGCGGCCAGATGCGGTCGCTCATGCCGTCGCTGCACTCGGTCGCGGTGAGGGTGACCTTCAGGGGGTTTCCGGCGCCGGTCGTGGTCTCCCAGACGGCCATGGTGCCCTGCATCGTCGGCTGACCCTGGGGCGCGCGCTGCTCGGGCCGGTCGACCCCTGAATAGACCATCTCCGACCCGGTCATCTCGATGGCCCAGAAGGGCTCGTTGCCGCCGACGTGCAGCGGCCGGGTCAGATCGATGCCGGCCAGCACCGGGGGCGCCGCCACGGGCTCGGGCCCGGGCGTCTCGGGCTCCTCGGCCGGGGGCGAGCAGGCCGCCACGGCCAGAGCCGCGAGGCAGGGGGCGAGGGCGGTCAGGGCAAGGGCGCGCATTCAGGTCTCCCGGTCGCGGTCATGGAGCGTGGCGGCGGCGCCGCCGTCAAGCCTGAGCGCGCGGGCCGGGAAAGGGTTCAGCCGTTCAGGGCTGGCCGGCGGCGCCCTGGACCGAGGCCATCAACAGGCCGTCGGCCGGCCGGGCCGGTTCCTTGTAGATGAAGCCGTAGGTCGGATAGACGGTCGTGCCGAGGTCGTTGATCGGGTTGTACCAGACCTTGACCGCGCTCCAGTCGCCCTGGTCCGAGACGTCGACGACCGTGACGTTTTCCTCGACCTTGCCGCGGCTGCCGCCCCAGTTGGCGTGGGTGATGCGGATGACCCTGTCGGTCAGGACCTCGGAGACGACGGCGACGTGGCCGCGGCTCATGCGGCCGACCGGCCGGAAGGTCAGGACGGCGCCGGTCTGCGGGCGCTGGCCGGTCTCGAAACGGTCCTGGGCCTGGCGCCACCAGGTGTGGGCGTCGCCGAAGATCTGGATGCCCGAGAACATGCGGGCGAAGGTCACGCACTGCCAGTACGGCTCGTCGGCCTTGACGGACGGGGCGGCGAAGCCCAGCGCGAAAATCCCGAGGGTCGCCGCAACCGCGGCGGCTTGGAGCCGTTTCATCATGCTGGCGTGCTTCCCGACCTGCCTCTGGAATCAGCCTTAGACGATAGTTTTCGAGGGTTGAAGAACCCTTTCAGGCGAATTCGCGCCGACGGTGTCCGTCGCGGAAGCTGGGCCGTTGCGCGCCGCGAGCCCCCGCAGGGCCTTGCGGGCCGGGCGTTCGACCAGATGGTAGGTGGCCGCTGCGGCGATCGGGATCAGCGCCAGAACCGCCAGCCACACAATCACGTGAAGTCGCTTGTCGTCGGCCCCGGTCAGCCGCGCGGCGACGTTGACGCCGAGCAGCAGCACCGGCGCGCAGACCATGTAGACCGAATAGGAGATCTCGCCGAGATAGACGGCGGGCTTCGAGGCCAGCACGCCGGCGCGGGCGTTGTCGAGGCCGCCGAGGCCGAGGATCAGGCCGCCGGCGCACAGCACCACCAGCGGGTCCCACAGGCCGAGCGAGGCGCACAGGATCAGACCGGCGGCGCTCGCCGAGGCCAGCCAGCCGGCGTGCGGAACCGGTGCGCGCCGGTGGATCAGGTAGAGGGCGCAGCCGAGGGCGAAGCAGGGCACGATCCGGAGCGCGCCCCAGCGGAAGGTGGCCTCGGTCAGGGAGAAGCCGACGACCGGCTCGAACACCGCATAGAGGACCAGCGCCGCGCCGGCCGCGAGGGCCGTTGCGAGCACCGGCCGCGCGCGCATCCGCCACGCCAGCCAGGCGAAGGCGGGGAAACTCAGGTAGGCGAACCACTCGGCCGAGATCGACCATGAGGGGTGGTTGAAGGCGGCGCTGGAGGCCAGGCCCCAGGCGTGGGTCATGCTGAGGTGGGCCGGGAGGGAGCGCCAGTCGAGCAGGCTGTCGCTGACCGACAGGCCGGCGACGGTGGCGCCTGCGCCGAGGGCGATCATTCCCGCCAGGGTGACGAGGTGCAGCGGATAGACCCGGGCGATCCGCGCCCACAGGAAGCTGCGGTAGCTGAAGCCCTCCCGGCTTCCGGCGGCGTCCAGATAGACGTGGCTGAGGATGAAGCCGGAGAGGACGAAGAAGACCTCGACGCCCAGATAGCCCTTGGTCACCGCCGTCGGGACGAAGCCGACGTCGAGATGCGGCCAGGCCGCGAACAGCACCACCCACAGCGCCGCGAGGAACCGCAGCGTGGTCAGGGAGCGCAGGTCGGGCGGCGTCTGGACGGGCGTCATGACCGGCCAGACTAGGGGATCAGGCTCTAGGAACCGTTAAGCGTCGCACTGGGCTGGCCGCGTCTCGCCCGGGCCGTACATGGCGCAGGCGCGGTCGATCTCGCCCTGGATCAGGGCGCAGGGGTTGGCGGCGTTGCACGGCGGCCGGGTGGCGGGGCTGACGGCGATGCAGCGCTCGACCAGCCGGGCCGAGGCGTCGGCGCCGATGTCCGAGAGGCAGGAGCCGGCCTCGCCGGTCGCGGCGGCGGCGAGCGCGGGGTCGACCTCCTCCTGCGGCGGGGCGTCGGCGGGCATGACGGGGGCGGGGGCGGGATCCTCCGCCATCTCCGCGGCCGGAGCCTCGGCCGGCGGCTGGCAGGCCGCGAGGGCGAACGCGGCCGCAAGGGCGAGGACGGTGCGGCGCATCGCGATCACTCCCGGAGCTGTGGAAGCGCCACCTTAGGCACGGTTCGCCGGTGAGCGATACCCGCCGCCGCGCTCGACCCGGCGGTAAGGATAGCGGTCGCGGATGTTGGGCCCGAAGAAGCGCCCCTTGGAGAAGGCCTCCCGGAAGGCCGCGTTCACCTCGGGCGGGACGCCGTCGTATTCGTAGACGTCGCCCGAGGTGAAGGTGACTCGCAGGCGGCGGCGCCGTTCGTCATAGCTGAAGCTGCGGATGACGCTGGAGGGCATGGCCTCCGCGCCTCCGCCTAGTCGCGCAGGGAGTCGGGCACCAGGCCGCCATTCTCGGCCAGCTTGCGCCAGACCGCCTTCGACAGGGCGATGTTCTGCTCGGCCGAGCCGTGCGGGCCGGCGTTGACGCCGAGCTCCTCGGCCAGCTGCTTGCGGGCCTCAAGACTGGAGTCGAGGCCCAGCAGCTTGAGCAGATCGACGATGGAGGTGCGCCAGTTGCCGGCGGCTTCCTCGCCCTTCATCTCGGCCATGGACTGCAGCACCGCCTCGACATCCACCGGCGGCAGGGCGGTCGCTGCAGGGGCGGTCGTCGGCGTCGGCGCAGGCTGCGGCGTCGCCCGGGGCGTCTCCGCCTTGCGGTGTCCCCGGATGCGGTCCCAGATCGAGCTGAAAATTCCCATGTGCGGCGGCTCCCTGTGTGCCGGCGATCAACGCCCGGCGCCGCCGGCGGTTCAGTCGGGCTCGCGCTCGCCCACCTCGGCCGGCCGGACCACCCGCAGCCAGCCGTCGGCGATGTGAAGCTCGGGCGCGGCCTCGCGCGTGAACGGCAGGTACCAGGTGGGTCCGCCGGCGGCCGGGGCGATCTCCAGCATGTCGCCGGCGCCGAAGTTCTGCACCGACTTCACCCGGCCCAGCACGGCGTCCTCGGGATCGCGCGCCTCCAGCCCGATCAGGTCGGCCAGGTAGAACTCGTCCTCCTCCGGCTCGGGCAGGCGATCGCGCGGCACGAACAGCTTCAGCCCGCGCAGGGCGTCGGCCTCCTCTTTCGTGGCGATCTCCTTCGCCCGCCCGACGACGCCGCTCTTGTCGGGGCGGGCCGAGGTCAGGGTCAGGCCGACCGAGCCGTCGGCGCGCAGCAGCGGGCCGTAGGAC
>JAEYUE010000126.1 GCA_023433655.1 Pseudomonadota bacterium
CGCGCTCGAGGCCGTCGAGCGGGGCCTCGGCGTCGGGGCCGACGGCGTCGAGGCGGGTCCGCAGGAAGCTCGCCCAGTCGTACGGATGCACCGCGTTCAGGTGCTCGACCACGTCCTCGAAGGTGTATGGCCGGGCCTCCCAGACGCCGTCCTCGACGCCGTAGAAGGCGCGGGCGAAATCGTCGAGCGACTTGCGGTCATTGGTGGCCTCGCGGATCAGGGTGTCGGCGTCGAGCCAGATCAGCGCCGCCTCGCGGTAATAGTCGCCGGTGCCGCGCATCCACGACGGCCATGGGTTGGAGGTGCGATAGCCGAGCAGGTTGTGGTTGGTGGTGTCCTGCAGGGCGCGCCAGGCGCGGCCAGGCTGCTGGTCGTAGAAGCCGGCGATCTCGGCGAGGTTGACCACGGCCTCCTCGAGCGTGCCGAGGCCCGAACGGGCGGTGAGCACGTCGCCCCAGTATTCGGTCTGGCCCTCATAGACCCACATCAGGCTGTTCTGGGTCGGGACGTTGAAGTTGGCGACCAGCTCGTCGGACGGACGGCGGAACTTGCCGTTCCAGCTGTGCACATACTCGTGCGGCAGCAGGCCGCGCGAGCCGAAGGACGGGGTCGCCGAGGCGAAGTAGTTCGGGGCGGCCGTGTTCTCGGACGAGCGGTGATGCTCGAGGCCGATGCCGCCCAGTTCCGAGGTGAGGCCGAACAGGAACTCGTACCGGTCGAAGTGGCGGGCGCCGAACAGGCGGTCGGCCTGCTGCACCAGGGCCTCGTACTTCGCCGTCCATTCCGGGGTGATCCCGATCGCGGCGGCGGTGTCGCCGACGAGGTTCAGATGGACGTCGTCGCCGCGGGGGTCGATCTCGACCCGGCGGTAGTGGCGGCCGGCGAACATCGGACTGTCGGCGAGGTGCTCGAGCGAGATCGGCGCGAAGGTCGCCACTTCGCCCTCGCGCGAGACGGTGTCGAGCGCGACGCCGTAGCTCCATCCGGCCGGCAGGACGACGGAGGGCGCGAAGGTGATCCGGCTGTGATTATAGCCGGCGGGGTAGAGCAGCGCCTTCTCCCACTGCAGGTTGACGATCTCGTCGGTCATCACCACCCGCCACGTGGCGTTCGACGGCTGGGTCAGCCATTCGAAGGCGACCTCGATCGTGTCGAGGCCGGCCGGGATGTCGAGATGGAAGGCGTAGGGGTCGACGGTGTCGCGCACCCACTCGATCCGCTGCCCATTCCCGGTGACGGTCAGGCCCGAGACCAGCTGGATCGGGCCGGTGTCGGCGTGGTTGCCGGGCAGGAATTTCGGATACTGCAGCACCAGCGGGCCGGGGCGGACGGGGATGGTCTGGCGGGTGCGGACGACCTTGTGGGCCAGATCCGTCAGGTCGACGCGAATGCCGATCGTCCCGGGGTAGTCGCGATCCTGCGGCGCCGGAATCGGCGGCAGCGGGCGCGGCAGGCTGGTCGGCGCGGGCAGGGGGGTCTGCGCCTGCGAGGTCTGTGCGAGGGCGGCGGGCGCGGCCGAGGCAAGCAGGATGGCGAGGGCGGCGGTGCGGAACATCACTGGCGAACTCCGGTCAGCGGCGGCGCGGGGCGAGGATGTCGCCGAGGCGGTCGGGCGTCCCCTCGATCCGTTCGAGATGCGGGTAGCGCAGGCCGTCGTGGTAGTCGAAACGGACGGTGCGGAAGCGGTCGCCGTTCTTGAGCATCATCTCGATGGGGGTGGCGTTCCCCTTCGACGCGGTGATGGCCTCGGCGATCACCGCCGGGCTGGCGGCGCGGCCGTTGACGGCGACCACTTCCCAGCCGGAGGTCAGCCCGGCCTCGAACGCCGGCGAACCCCAGCGCACGCTGGTGATGCGGTTCGAGGCGTTGGTCATGACGCCCAGCGAGTACTGGAAGTCATTGCGGCCCAGCTCGTCGTAGAGGGCCTTGTGGTAGTCGTTCATCGACTCCCGCCAGACCAGCCGGTAGCCGCCGCGCTCGATGCCGGCCAGCGGCGCCGGCGCGTCGGGGCCGACGGCGTCCAGACGGGTGCGCAGGAACTCGGCCCAGTCGTTGGTCGCCACGCCGCCCAAGGTCGAGGTGATGTCGTCGAAGGTGTAGGCCCGCGGATCCCAGTCGCCGTCATCGATGCCGAAGAAGGCCCGGGCGAAATCGTCCAGCGACTTGCGGCCGTTGGTGCGCTCGCGGATCAGGGTGTCGGCGTCCAGCCAGATCAGGGCGCCTTCCGAATAGTAGTCCTCGCTGCGCTGGTAGGTGCTCCACGGCTGGGGGCGGCGCTGGGCGATGATCGGGTCGTTGGTGGTGTCCTGCATGGCCCGCCACTGGCGGCCGGGCATGGTCCCGTAGTTGGCGGCGGTCATGGCGAACCAGTCCAGCGCCTGCTGCTTGCTGGACAGGCCGGCCCGGGCGGTCAGGACCTGGCCCCAGTACTGGGTCTGCCCCTCATAGACCCACAACAGGGTGTTCTGCAGCGGCTCGTTCAGGGTGGCCGTCAGTTGGTCGGCGGGCCGACGCCACTTGCCGTTCCACGAGTGGACGTACTCGTGGCCGAGCAGGTCGCGGTCGGCCAACGTCGTGGTCGGGGCGGTGAAGTAGTCGGTGTCGACGCTGTTCTCGGACGAACGGTGGTGCTCCAGCCCGATGCCGCCGAGCTTGTCCGAGACCGCCAGCAGGAAGTCGTAGTGGTTGAAGTGCCGCGCCCCGAACAGGCGGTCGGCCTGGTCGACCAGATTGCGGTGCAGTTCGATGTGCTCGTCCGATGCCGCCAGCATTCCCGCCTCGTCGGCGACGACGTTCAGGCGCACCGGCGAGCGACCGCCCGGATCAAGGTCGATCTGGCGATAGTGCCGCCCCGCGAACAGCGGGCTGTCGGCGAAATGCTCGAGCGAGATCGGAGCGAAGGTCGCCAGCCCGCCTTCGAAGCGCTCGGTGTCCAGCGCCGTGCCGTAGCGCCAGCCGTCCGGCAGGCGCAGGGTCGGGCGGAAGATGATGCCGCTGGAGTCGTAGCCGGCGGGATAGAGCAGGGCCTTCTCCCACTGGATGTTGAGCATCTCGTCGGTGATCACGACCCGACCCTGCGAGCCGTCGATGGGGGTCAGCCACTTGAACGAGGCCTCGACCGAGGTTACGCCGGCGGGAACCTCGACCTGGAAGGCGTTGGTGTGGACCGTATTGCGCACCCAGCGCAGCGGCTGGCCGTTGGCGGTGATGCGCAGGTCGGCGATGTCGTCGACCGGGCCGACCGGGCCGTGGTTGCCCGGAATCCATTGCGGATAGAGCAGGACCAGCGGCCCGGGCGCGGTCACCGGGATGGTTTGCCGCACCGAGACGATGCGCCGGTCGATGTCGGTGGCGTCCATGTCGAGGCTGACGACGCCGGGGTAGGGGGCCTCGCGCGGGGCCGGGATCGGGACCAGGGCCCGGTCGAGCGCCGGGGTTCCGACCTGGGCCAGGGCGGGAACGGAACCGAACAGCAGGGCGGCGGCGCAGGCGGAGGCGAACAGGCGGGCGGGGCGCATCATCGGAGGCTCTCGGTCTGTGGGCTTCGGCCGCAAGCTAGAGCGCGGCGACAGGCTGCCGGATTAAATCCCTGTCATGTTCGCGGTTCCGGCTCAGGACGCCGGCTTGACCTCGAGCAGCTCCACGGTGAACAGCAGGGTCGAGTTGGGCGGCAGTTCGTCGCCCCCGACCCAGCGGTCGCCGTAGCCGAGCGCGGCGGGGATGACGAACTCGAATGTCTCGCCCTCGCGCATCAGGCCGACGCCCTCGGTCCAGCCCTTGATGACGCGGTTCAGCGGGAATTCGGCCGGCTCGTTGCGGGCGTAGGAGCTGTCGAACTCGCGGCCGTCGACGAAGGTCCCGCGGTAGTGGACGCGGACCGTATCGGTCGGGCCGGGCCGGCGGCCGCCGGGATTGGCGCGGCCCACCCGGCGATATTGCAGGCCCGTGGCGGTTTCGGTCCAGCCGCCGCGGGCGAGGTTCCACTGCAGATAGGCGGCGTTGCCGGCGTCCCAGTTGGTCTGGGTGGCGGGCCCGGAGAAGTCCCAGGGATTTGGCCCGGACGAGGCGCAGGCGGCGAGGGTCAGGGCGGCGGCGGCGGCAAGCGCGATGCGTGTCATGCGGCGACGCTAGCAGCGCGGCGGCGCGCAAGGAACAGGCCTTCGGCGGGGGCCGGGCCAAGCGCGAGGGCGGCGTCGTAGTCCGCGGCGGCTTCGCCGGATCGCCCGAGGCGGGCGAGCAGGTCGGCGCGGGCGGCGTGAAAGGGCAGCCATCCGGGCGTCGGCGCGGCCTCAAGGGCGGCGAGCGCAGCGGCGGGGCCCTCGACCTCGGCCAGGGCGACGGCGCGGTTCGTGCGGGTCACAGGATCGTCGCGGACGGCGAGGAGGGCGTCGTAGAGGCGCAATATGTCGGGCCAGGGCGGCCGGCCGCCGTGACGTCGGCTTGCGTGCGCTGCATGGATCGCGGCCTGGAGGGCGCGGGGGCCCGGCGGCGCGCGCCGCAGGAGGCCTGCGGAGGCTGTGAGGAGGGCCTCGCCCCGGGCGATCAGGGCCGAATCCCACTCGCGAACGTCCTGTTCGCTCAGCGGGACCATGGCCCCGGCGGCGTCGAGACGGGCCGGGCGGCGCGCCTCGGCGAAGTGGACGGTGGCCGCGAGCGCCTGCGCCTCGGGATCCTGCGGCGCGAGGCGGGCGAGCAGGGCCGTCAGCGCCAGCACCTCGCGGGCGAAGGCGGCGTGCGGGCCGGCCAGCGCGGCGTCGGCGTGGGCCTGGGCGTAGGCGATCTCGAGCGTCGACAGGACGGCGTCCATGCGTTCAGTCCAGCGATCGGGCGCAGGAACCTCGAAGGGCACGCCGGCGGCGGCGATCTTGCGCTTCGCGCGCACCAGCCGCTGGGCCAGCGTGGGCTCGGACACGAGGAAGGCGGAGGCGATCTCGGCCACGCCCAGACCGCAGACGATCTTCAGGGCGAGGGCGGCGCGCGCCTCGGGCGCCACGGCCGGGTGGCAGCAGACGAAGATCAGACGCAGCCGCTCGTCGGGAATGGGCGCGTCAAGAGACAAGGCGTGGTCCTCCGGGGTCGGGGCCGGCGGCGGCTCGTCCGGGCGATGCGTCTCCACAGTGCGGCGGCGGCGCAGGCGGTCCAGGGCCGACCGCCGGGCGACGGCGTAGAGCCAGGCGGCCGGATCGTCCGGCGGGCGGTCGGCCCAGACCCGCACGGCGTGGAGACAGGCGTCGGCGAAGGCCTCCTCGGCCAGGCCGAGGTCGCGGAAGCCGGCGGCGAGAGCCGAGACGACCCGGCCGCCGGCTTCGCGGAAGGTCGCCTCGAGCGGCGTCACGCCGGGGGTTCTCCTTCGAAACAGGGCCGGACCTCGATCGAGGCCGCGGTGTCGAGCGGCAGCTTGCGCGCCCAGGCGAGCGCCGCCTCCATGTCGGATGCTTCGATCAGGTAGAAGCCGCCCAGCTGTTCGCGGGTCTCGGCGAACGGACCGTCATGCACGGTGCGCTCGCCATCCGCGGCCACACGCATCGTCCGCGCGGTGGCCACCGGCCGCAGTCCGGCCCCGCCGCGCACGGCGCCGGCGGCCTCGAGCTCGGCCCAGTAGGCGTCGTGCCGCGCCATGATCTCCTTCCAGGCGGGGGTGTCGTAGCCGGTCTCGTCCCGATAGCCGGGCGCGTCGTCCTCGGCGCCGTAGATCAGCAGAGCGAATTGCATGGCGATCTCCCTCAGTCCTGGCCCGGCTGGGGCATGTCGAGGCACGGACGGATTTCGATCGAGGCGTCGGCCGCCACGGGCAGCCTTTTCGCCCAGGCGATCGCCTCGTCGAGGTCGGCGGCCTCGATCAGGTAGAAGCCGCCCAGTTGCTCGCGCGTCTCGGCGAAGGGGCCGTCGTGGACGGTGCGGGCTCCGGCGGCCACGCGGACGGTAGTGGCGGTGTCAGAGTGCCGGAGGCCCGATCCGCCGCGCAGCATGCCCTTCTCATGGAGTTCGCCGGCGAAGGCCTCGTGCGCCGAGAGCACGGCTCGCCAGGCCTCGCCCTGCTCGCCGTCCGGATAGGATCGGGCCTCGTTCTCGTAGATGATCAGTGCGTACTGCATATGGTGGTCTCCCCGTCGCCCGACCGGCCGATCCGATCATGCGCGACAGCGGGGAGACGCGCGAGGGGCCGGGGATTCGACAGGGGCCTGAACTTTTTTCCGGCCCACCTTTATTTCGCCGCCAAAGCGAGTATATCAGCGCGTTCCGCTAACTCCGTAATGAGTCCGCGCGAAAGCGCCGAGGCCCGGTTTGTCGCCCTCCGACCGGTGCGAAGGCGCGCTCCTCCCCAAGGGAGCCATACATTTCAGGCGTCCTGGACCCGCAAGGGCCGAGGGTGGGCGCCGAAACCGAAGGTCACGGGTCGCCGGCATGGCGGAGCCGTGGCTGCTGCATTGAGCGGGCTGCCCGGCCCGCCGCATTGGGAAGACAGAATGGCCAAGTCCAAAGCGGAACTCACCGTCAACGGTCAGTTCCTCACCGCCACCTCGTTCACCGGCAAGAAGCGCATCCGCCACTCGTTTGGCCGCATCCCGGAAGCGGTGCAGATGCCGAACCTGATCGAGGTCCAGCGCGCGTCGTACGAGCAGTTCCTCCAGCGCGAGGGCCGTCCGGGCCAGCGCACCGACGAGGGCATCGAGGCGGT
>JAEYUE010000140.1 GCA_023433655.1 Pseudomonadota bacterium
CGCCGACGGGGCCTGGGTCGCCTGCGGGGTTGGGCGGGGCCGGCTCGGGCGGAAGGTGGCGCGGGCCGGCTGCGACGGGGCGGCGCGGCCGGACAGGCCGAGGCGGTGCACCTTGCCGATGACGGCGTTGCGGGTCACGCCGCCGCCCAGTTGCTTGGCGATCTGGCTCGCCGACTGGCCTTCCAGCCACAGCTTCTTCAGCGCGCCGACGCGGTCTTCGGTCCAGCCTGCGGTCATAGCCACCCTCCGGGGTCTCGGATTCAATATATGGGGTCGGGGGCTCCCTCCGGGGCCGTCGACCTACCACTAATCGTAAACCAGACCCTAACGGACGCAATATGTGCGAATCGGTCCGTCCACAGAAACCAGATGTAGGGTTAACGAGGCAGCGGGCATCAGGCAGCAGGCGAAAGAGGCGATCAGGCTTGACGGTTCCGCCGGTGACCGGACCCTGCTGCCTGCTGCCTGCTGCCTGCTGCCTGCTGCCTGCTGCCTGCTGCCTGCTGCCTGCTGCCTGCTGCCTGCTGCCTGCTGCCTGCTGCCTGCTCTTGCGCTCCCGCCCCCGCCACCGCATCTGGCCCCCATGACCGACCTCGCCTCGACCCGCCCGACCGGGCTTCCGCAGCCGCGCCGCTATGACGGTATCAATTGGGTCGGAGTGCGCACCCTCTACCTGCGCGAAGTGCGGCGCTTCCTGAAGGTGGGTCTGCAGACCGTCGCCGCGCCGGTGGTCACCACCCTCCTGTACATGATGGTCTTCGTGGTCGCGCTTCAGGGCGCGAGGCCGCCGCTGCACGGGGTCGCCTTCGCCGAGTTCGTCGCCCCCGGCCTGATCATGATGGCCATCCTCAACAACGCCTTCGCCAACGCCTCGTCCAGCCTGATCCAGGCCAAGATCATGGGCACGGCGACCGACTTCCTGACCCCGCCGCTCAGCCCGCTGGAGCTGACCATCGGTTTCTCGCTGGGCGCCGCCACGCGCGGCCTCGCCGTCGGCTTGGTCACGGCGGTCTGCGTCCTGCCTTTCGCCCGGCTTGGCGTGGCCAATGTGCTGACCATCGTCTGGTTCGCCCTGGCCGCCTCGCTGATGATGGGCATGGTCGGGGTGTTCGCCGGCCTGTGGTCCGAGAAGTTCGACCACCTGGCTGCGGTGCAGAATTTCGTGGTCATGCCGATGACCTTCCTGTCGGGGGCCTTCTACCTCGTCGACCGCCTGCCCGAGCCGTTCGCGACCATCAGCCATTTCAACCCCTTCTTCTATCTGATCGACGGCTTCCGCTCGGGCTTCATCGGCCATGCCGAGGGCGACCTCCGCATCGGCGTGGCCATGAGCGTCGTGCTGACGGCGGTCCTCGCCGTCGCCTGCTGGCAGGTGTTCCGCTCCGGCTGGCGCCTGAAGAGCTAGGCAGTCTGACCGCGTTTTAAGGTGCGCGGCGCGGCCAGCCGCGCTAGCCATGGCCCCACGTCTTCTAGGGGGTCCAATGCTGTTCCGTTCGCTCGCCGCCGCCGCGGCCCTTCTCGCCGTCGCTGCGCCCGTCGCCGCCCAGGAGGTTGACCTCCGCGCCCAGGTCGCCGCCTATGTCCAGCCCTCGAACGAGGCGCGCACCCGCATCGTGGTCGACCAGCTGCGCGCCGCCGGCTTCGAGCCGACGGTCGAGACCTTCGCCGGCGGCAACCCGCGCACCGGCGAGATGGAGGGCCGCAACGTCGTCGTCACCCTCGGCGACGGCCCGCGCGAGATCCTGCTGACCGCCCACTACGACGCCGTCGTGCTGCGCGACGGGACCCTGTCGCAGGGCGTGGTCGACAACGCCGCCTCGGTGGTCGGCGTCATCGAGGCCGCGAAGATCCTGCGCGAAAAGAACCTGAACCATCGCGTCCGCGTCATCCTCTTCGACCAGGAGGAGCTGGGCCTGATCGGCGCGCGCAAGTGGATCGAGGCGCACGGCCTCGACAACGTCGCGGCGGTGGTGAACTCCGATGTCGCCGGCTACGGCGACGCCATGATGTACGGCCTCAACAACGGGCCTCAGTCGGCCGGCGTCGTCCGCGCCGTGCGCGAGGTCTGCGCCGAGCGGGCGATGCACTGCGTCGGCTATCCGGTCTATCCGCCCTCGGACGACCGCGCCTTCTCCGGCGCCGGCCTCGGTGAGGCGGGAGAGGCGGGCGCGTCGGACCGCGTTCCTACCGTCTCGCTGGGCTTCCAGGACCATGTCGGCGCCCACCAGATGTGGCTGGCCTTCAACGGCGGCGAGGCCAACGGTCTGGCCGAAGGCTTTGTCCCGCAGGTCTTCCGCCTGATCCACTCCGCCGACGACACCATGGAGCGGATCGACCCGGCTACGGTGCGGACGGCCGGCGAAACCTACGCGGCGGTGGTCCAGAAGCTGGACTCGCAACTGGCGCAATGAGCGCGCCGGGGGCCGGTGTTGACTAACCCCGGCCCTCGTCCGACAAGGCTTCACCCTTTCACCGGCTCCGTCGCACCCGCGACGGGGCCGTCTCGCTTTAGGAGGTACTGCCCGTGTCCACCGAACATCTGATGGGTGTCTACAACCGCGCGCCGCTGGAGGTGGATCGCGGGCAGGGCGCGCGTCTGTGGGCGAAGGACGGGACCGAATACCTCGACTGCGTCATGGGCATCTCGACCAACGCCCTCGGCCACGCCCATCCGGTGCTGGTGCAGGCGGTCAAGGACCAGGCCGAGAAACTCTGGCACGTCTCCAACATCTTCAAGATCCCGGGCCAGGAGGCGCTGGCTGACGCCCTGTGCGCGAAGTCCTTCGCCGACGTGGTCTTCTTCACCAACTCCGGGACCGAGGCCGTCGAGTGCGCCCTGAAGACGGCGCGCAAATACCACTCGGCCAACGGCCAGCCGGAGCGGATCGACATCTACGGCTTCGATGGCTCGTTCCACGGCCGCACCTACGGGGCGATCAACGCCGCCGCCAACCCCAACTACACCAACGGCTTCGGCCCGCCGATGGAGGGCTTCCACCAGCTGGTCTGGGGCGACCGCGAGGCGCTGGAAGCGGCCTTCCGCAACCCGACCACCTGCGCCGTCATCCTCGAGCCCGTGCAGGGCGAGGGCGGGTGCCGCGCCACGCCCGACGAGGACCTGCGCTGGATGCGCCAGATGGCCGACGAGACCGGCGTGCTGATCATCTTCGAC
>JAEYUE010000253.1 GCA_023433655.1 Pseudomonadota bacterium
CGACAGTCCGTCCTCGCCCGGCATCATCAGGTCCAGCACGATCAGGTCGGGCTGGTGCGCGGCCATGGCGCGGTCCATCTCCGCCGCCGTCGCCGCGCCTTCAGCGGCGTATCCATGCTGGCGCAGATAGTCGGTCAGCACCTCGCGGATGCCGGGGTCGTCGTCGACGACAAGGATGCGCGGGGCGGTCTCGGTTTGCATGGCGGCCATTGTGGCCAACCCCCTTGGCGGCGTCATTTCAGGATTGAAACAATTCGCCGGCGCTTGAAACACCGGCGACATCCGCCCGTGACCGAAAGGGTGACCGCAATGTAATGGGAGCGAACGCCCATGCTGACCCTGATCGCCCTTTCCGCCGCCCTGCTGCAGGAGCCGCCGGCCCCGCCCACGCCGCCGGAGGTCCACACCCGGGTCGTGGTGATGGGTCCGCACGGGTCGCTGGACCGGGACGGCGACGGCCAGGTCACCCGGGAGGAGTTCGCGGCTCCGATGAGCGACCATTTCGCGCGCCTCGACACGGACGGCGACGGTCGCCTGTCCGCCGAGGAACTGTCCGGCGCCCACGGCGGCGACGGCGACATGACCGTCTTCCACGGCGGTCCGGCCGGCGAGGGCCGCCTCCATCGCTTCGAACTCCGCGGTCCGGGCGCCCGGGGCGAGGCGCGGGAGATCGTCGTCCACGGTCCCGCCGGCCACGGCATGCCGCGTATGATGCACGGCCCGGGCCACGGCGCGACGGACGGAGAGACCCGCATCGAGGTCCGCCACATGGGCGGCGAGGGTCACGGCGACATGGACAAGGACGGCGACGGCCGCATCAGCGAGGCCGAGTTCACCGGCCCCCTGCGCGAAGCCTTCGCCCGCATGGACGCCGACCGCTCGGGCTTTATCGAACAGGGCGAGCGCGGCGGCGACGGCGAGGTGCGGGTCTTCACCCATCGCATCGAGACTCGCGACGAAGACTGATTGCGGCCGTCGCTTTCGTGATTTGAGCGATCCGGGTTCCTCCGCCTAAGTGGAGGTGATGAGCCTCCGCCGCCGCCTTCTCCGACTGACCGGTTCGGCCGCGATCAGCCTTGCGCTGCTCGCGGCGCCGGCGCTTGCCCACGACCCCGTCTCCGCGCCGGCCTCCCCGGCCGGGAAGTCTGCCGAGGCGGCCGCCCCCGCCCGGCTCACGCGCGAGCGCGCCCGCATGAACCAGCGGGTGTTCGACCGGGTGTGGAGCGAGGTGCGCGGCCAGTACTACGACCCTGACCTCCACGGCGTGGACTGGGCGGCGGCGCGCCGCACCTTCCGGCCCCGCGCCCTGACCGCGACCGACGATCGCGCCCTGTACCGCGTGCTCGGCGAGATGCTCGCCCTGCTCGACGATCCCCACGCCAGCGTCTCCGCCCCCGCCGTGGCCCGCCGGATCGACACGGCGGGGCAGGCCCGGCCCACCCTGGGCGTCACCTTGCGCCGCGACCCGTCCCGGCCCGGCTTCTATGTGGTCGAGCGCGTGCGGGAGAATTCGCCTGCCGAAGCAGCCGGCGTCTCTGTGGGCTGGCGGCTGGACACGACCGCCCCCGACGCATGGTACCCGGAACTGGATCTGACGGAATCCCGGCCGGTGACCCTCGTCCTCGACGACGGGGAGGCCGTGCGTCGAACCCTGACCGTCACGCCGCGGATCATGGAACCCCGGCCCGCCTTCGTCGCCGACCTCTCCCGCCCCGGCGTGGCGGTGCTGCGGGTGGACGCCTTCGACCCCGGCCTCGGCGACTGGATGGGCGGCCAGCTGGCCGCGCTCGCGCCTGACGCCGACGTGGTTCTCGACCTGCGCGGCAATCCCGGCGGGCGGCTGCGCGAGGCCGACGCCGTACTCAGCTGCTTCCTGCCGCGCGACCTCGCCTGGGCCACCCGCACCAGCCGCTCCGGCCGGGCGATCGTGATGAAGACCGCCGGCGGCTGCGGCGAGCTTGAGTCCCCAGCGGCCAACGAGGTCGCCGTTCTCGTCGATTCAGACAGCCGCAGCGCCGCCGAACTGACCCCGGCCGCCCTTCAGGAAGCCGGCCGCGCCATCGTCGTCGGCGAGCGCACCGCCGGCGCCGTGCTGATCTCCCAGGACACCCGTCTGCCGGACGGCGGCCGCCTCAGCCTCAGCCGCGCCGACTTCGTCACCGCCGCGGGCGTCCGGCTGGAGAAGCGCGGCGTCGCCCCCGATCTGACCGCGCCCGCCGACGGGGCCGAGGGGGATCCGGCGCTCGAACTCGCCATCGCGGCCCTCGCCGGCGGTCCGGCCCGCCACGTCAGCGCCGGCGCGCCCTCGCCGTTCTAGCCGGCGACCGGGCGGACCTTGGAAGCAGCGTCTCGCGCCCGCGCCCGCGCCTGTTCCACATCGTCGCCCCGCGCCAGCGCCACGCCCATGCGTCGCCGTGCATAGCTCTCCGGCTTGCCGAACAGCCGCAGGTCGGCGGTCGGGACCGACAGCGCCTCGGCCACACCCTCGAAGGCGATCCCTTCCGCCTCCACCCCGCCGTAGATCACCGCGCTGGCCCCGACGTCTCGCCGGCTGACGTCCACCGGCAGACCGAGGATGGCGCGAGCGTGCAGGGCGAACTCGCTCATCCGCTGGCTGGCCAGCGTCACCAGCCCGGTGTCGTGCGGCCGCGGCGATACCTCCGAGAACCACACCTCGTCGCCCTTGACGAACAGCTCGACGCCGAACACGCCCAGCCCGCCGAGGGCGTCCGTCACCTTGCTGGCGATCTCCTGCGCCCGCGCCAGCGCCGCCGGGCTCATCGCCTGCGGCTGCCAGCTCTCGACATAGTCGCCCTTCTCCTGCCGGTGCCCGATCGGCTCGCAGAAGTCGGTGACGACCTTCCCGTCGCGCATCGACCGCACCGTCAACAGGGTGATCTCGTAGTCGAAGTCGATCTTCCCCTCGACGATGACCCGCGTCGTCTCCACCCGACCGCCGGTCTGGGCGTAGGCCCAGGCGTTTCCCGCGTCCTCGAGAGCGTCGATCATCGACTGGCCCTTGCCCGAGGACGACATCACCGGCTTGACGAACACCGGCAGGCCGATGCGGTGCGCCGCTGCCGCCAGTTCGGCCGCGCTCTCGACGAAGGCGTAGGGGCTGGTCGGCAGCCCCAGCTCCTCGGCCGCCAGCCGGCGGATGCCCTCGCGGTTCATGGTCAGCTGCGTCGCCCGCGCCGTCGGGATCACCGTGGCCAGCCCGGCGGCCTCGATCTGCGCAAGCACCTCGGTGGCGATGGCCTCGATCTCGGGCACGATGATGTGCGGGGCCTCGGCCAGGATGACCCCGTTCAGCACCTGCGGATCGGTCATCGGCACGACGTGACTGCGGTGAGCCACCTGCATGGCCGGGGCGTTCGGATAGCGGTCGACGGCGATCACCTCGACCCCCAGCCGCTGCAGCTCGATGGCCACTTCCTTGCCCAGCTCGCCCGCGCCCAGCAGCATCACCCGCGTGGCGGTGTCCGAAAGAGGGGTGCCGAGTTTCATCGGGGCGTCCTTGCTCAGGGCGTCGGGGCGGGGAACAGTCGCCGGAAGGCGTCCAGCGCGGCCCCGTGGTAGATGGTGGCGTGGCTCTCGGCCGGGCGCGGCGTGTACTCCCAGGTCAGGCCCGGCATCGCATGGTCCCGCAGATGGGCGACCAGCACCTCCATCGGCGCCTCCATTTCCGGCCCCTCGTCGCCCAGCGTCAGGATCAGGGTGCGCGGATCGTTGGAGTGATCGCTCAGGTGCGCGCCTGCCTGTTCCGCCAGCCGCCCGCCGTCCCACCACAGGCTCGGGCTGACCGCCACGTAGGCGTCGAACATCTCCGGCGCCTTCAGGAAGGTCTCGAC
>JAEYUE010000272.1 GCA_023433655.1 Pseudomonadota bacterium
GGTCGGGGGCGGCCTCGGCCGGGCGGGCGGGGCTGGCCTTCGCCTGGGACCCGGCGGCGCCGGAAGCCAGTCTGGCGGCGCTGGACGACCTGGAGGCGGCGGCGGCGCTCGAGGGTCGGGCCTCGGACTTCCTGACCCTGAGGCGGATGCGGCGGGCGGCGGGGCTGGCGGCGAAGGCGGAGGCGGAGGCGGCCGGGGCGCCGTTCCTGCTGGACCTGGACGATCCGCGGGCGAGCCGGGTGTCGATCTTCAACGCCATGGCGGCGGCCTCGCAGGCGGGGCGGCGCAAGGAATTCCGCGAGCTGGAGCGGGTGCTGCGCGAGGCGGAGAGCCTGTGGCGCGAGGCGGCGGGGGCGTGCGGAAAGGAGCGCTAGGCGGTGCGGATCATGCCGCCGCTGACCGCGACCGGCCAGGGGGTGAGGCGGGCGCCGGCGCAGGGGCCGCCGGTGCACTGGCCGGTCAGGGGCTCGAACACGGCGCCGTGCCAGCCGCACAGGATCAGCGAGCCGTCGGGGGTCAGGTAGCGGTCGAGCTCGAGCGCCAGGGGGAAGCCCTGGTGCGGGCAGCGGTCGACCCAGCCGGCGACCTGGTCGTCCTTGCGGACCACGAAGCCGTGGAAGAAGGCGTCGCCGATCTGCAGCACGAAGCTGCGCGCGCCGGGGTCGGCGAGGTCGGCCTCGGCGCACAGGGGGACGTTCGGCGGGGTCGACCAGACGCGCTTGCGGTCGGCGGACGGCGGGGCGGCGTCGGTCACGCGCGCTCGGCCTTGAGCGGGCGGGACAGCAGGCTGTCGACGACCTCGGGCACGGTGGTCTCGCCGGCCAGCAGGGCGGCGACGGCCTGGGAGATGGGCATGTCGACGCCCATGCGGCGCGCCAGGTCGCGCACGGCGGGGGCGGATTCATAGCCCTCGGCCTCCGAGCGCTTGCCGGCGAGGGCCTGTTCGACGGTCTGGCCCTGGCCGAGGGCGAGGCCGAGGCTCATATTGCGCGACTGCGGGCTGGAGCAGGTCAGGACCAGGTCGCCGAGGCCGCACAGGCCGGCGACGGTCTCGGCCTGGCCGCCGAGGGCGACGCCGAGGCGGGTCATCTCGGCGAAGCCGCGGGTGATCAGGGCGGCGTGGGCGCTGCGCCCGAGGCCGCGGCCCTCGCTCATGCCGCAGGCGATGGCCAGCACGTTCTTGACCGCCCCGCCGACCTCGGCGCCGATCAGGTCGTGGGCGAGGTAGGGGCGGAAGGTCGGGGCCGACAGGGTCTCCATCAGCACCTGGCCGAGGGCGTCGTCGGCGCAGGCCAGGGTGACGGCGCTGGGCAGGCCGCGGGCCACCTCGCCGGCGAAGCTGGGGCCGGACAGGACGGCGGCGGGGGCTTCGGGCAGGGTCTCGGCCAGCACCTCGGTCATCAGCTTGAGCGAGCCGCGCTCGACGCCCTTGGAGCACAGCACGATGGGCACCCCGGGGCGATGATGGGCGGCGAAGGCCGTCAGGGTGGCGCGCATGTGCTGGGCCGGGGGGACGGCGAGGATCAGGTCGCAGGCGGCGAGGTCGGCGAGGTCGTTGGTGACGGCGACGCGGCTGTCCAGCACCACCTCGGGCAGGAACAGGTCGTTGACGCGGCGGGCGCGGATGCTGTCGGCCACCTCGGGCTCGCGCGCCTGCAGCAGGACGTCGAGCCCCGCCCAGCCGCAGACCTGGGCCAGGGCCGTGCCCCAGGCGCCCGCGCCGATCACCCCCGCCGTGCGGAATTCCATGCCTGCTCCTTACGCCTTGGCGCCCTTGCGCCCGGGTTTGTGGGCCGGATCGGACAGGGCGGTCGCCTCGTCCAGCGGCCAGCGCGGCCGGGCCGCGGCGTCGATGTCTGAAGTCCGTCCGAGCTGCAACCGTTCCGCCCCGGCGAGGGCGATCATGGCGGCGTTGTCGGTGCACCACGCCAGCGGCGGGGCGAGGAAGTCGAAGCCGCGCCTCGCGGCCGCGGCCTCGAGGGTGGCGCGGACCGTGCGGTTGGCGGCGACGCCGCCGGCGACGACCAGCAGGCGGTGGCTGTGGCGTTCGGCGTAGGCCTGCATGGCCCGGTCGCTGCGGTCGGCCAGCTGGCGGGCGATGGCGGCCTGGACGGCGGCGGCGAGGTCGGCGCGGTCCTGGTCGGTCTCGCAGGCGTGGGCGAGGCGCGAGGCCGCGGTCTTCAGGCCCGAGAAGGAGAAGTCGCAGTCCTTGCGGCCGAGCAGCGCGCGCGGCAGGTCGTAGCGGGCCGGGTCGCCCTGTTCGGCCAGCCGTTCGAGGGCCGGGCCGCCGGGGTAGCCGAGGCCGAGCGCCTTGGCGATCTTGTCGAAGGCCTCGCCGGCCGCGTCGTCGATGGTCGTGCCCAGCCGGGTCATGTCGCCGACGCCGCGCACCTCGAGCAGCTGGCAGTGGCCGCCGGAGACCAGCAGCAGCAGATACGGATAGTCGACCGGGCGGGCGAGGCGGGCCGAGACGGCGTGGCCCTCGAGATGGTTGACCGCGACCAGCGGCAGGCCGCGGGCGAGCGCCACCGCCTTGCCGAAGCTGAGGCCGACCATGACGCCGCCGACCAGGCCCGGCCCGGCGGTGGCGGCGACGCCGTCGAGGCCGTCGTAGCCGAGGCCCGCCTCGTCCATGGCCCGGCGGGTCACCTCGCCGATCATCTCGACATGGCTGCGGGCGGCGATCTCGGGGACGACGCCGCCGTAGGCCGCATGGTCGTCGATCTGGCTGTGCACCACCGACGACAGCACGGTGGCCTCGCCCCGCGGCGTCAGGCGCACGACGGCGGCGGCGGTCTCGTCGCAGCTGGTCTCGAGACCGAGCACGGTCAGGGCTCCGGTTGCCCGTCCCTCCCCGCTGCTATAGTCGGCGCCCAGGTTCATCCGGTCGGAGGTAACGGCCCCGACCCCCCGGCGCAACGGCTGTCTCCATGTCTGCTCTCGTCCGCATCGGCACGCGCCGCTCCAAACTGGCCCTGACCCAGTCGGGGATGATGCAGCGCGCCATCGGCCGGGCCTTGGGCGTGGCCGAGGCCGATCTGGCCGAGGCCGTGCCGCTGGTCGAGATCGTCACCACCGGCGACCGGGTGCAGGACCGGCGGCTGATGGAGATCGGCGGCAAGGCCCTGTTCACCAAGGAGATCGAGGAGGCGCTGCTCGACGGCCGCGTCGACGTGGCGGTGCATTCGATGAAGGACGTCCCGGCCGAGCAGCCGCGGGGCCTGTGCATCGCCGCCGTCCCCCCGCGCGAGGACGCCCGCGACGCCTTCGTCAGCGGGCGCTTCGCCAGCTTCGCCGAACTGCCGACCGGCGCGCGGCTGGGCACGGCCTCGCTGCGGCGCCAGGCCCAGGCGCTGGCGCTGCGGCCGGACCTCGAGATCGTCATGCTGCGCGGCAACGTCGACACCCGGCTGCGCAAGCTGGCCGAGGACGAGTTCGAGGCCATCCTGCTGGCCGTGTCGGGGCTGAACCGGCTGGGCTTCGAAGCGGTGATCCGCGAGCGGCTGGCGCTGGACGACTTCCTGCCCGCCCCCGGCCAGGGCGCGCTGGCGCTGCAGACGCGGGCCGACGATCGTGACGCCGCGTGGGCGGCGGCGCTGAACGACCCGATGACGGCGCTGGCGGTCGAGGCCGAGCGCGGGGCGATGACGGCGCTGGAGGGTTCGTGCCGGACCGCCATCGGCGCCCATGCCGCGATCGAGGCCGGACGGCTGCGCCTGACCACCGAAATGCTGGCCCCCGACGGGTCGGCCCGCTGGCGGCGGGCGGGCGAGATCTCCGATCCGCAAGCGGCCGACGCCGCGGTGCAGGCCCGGGCGCTCGGCCTGCGGCTGGGCGCCGAGGTGCGCGACATGTCCGGACCGGCCGGAGCGGAGTCCTGAAGCCGGTCCGCCGCGTCTGGGTGACCCGGGCCGAGCCGGGGGCGACGCGCACGGCGGTGCGGCTGGCGGCCCTGGGCTTCGAGGCGCTCGTCGTCCCCCTGCTGGCCGTCCGCCCCCTGCCCCAGCCGCAGCCCGGCCTGACCGGCGTCGCCGCCCTCGCCTTCACCAGCCGCAACGGCGTCGACGCCTTCGCCGCCCTG
>JAEYUE010000067.1 GCA_023433655.1 Pseudomonadota bacterium
AACAGGCCACGCCGCTCCCTCCCCAGCAGCCCGTTCCGCCGGGAGAATCTGCTCCGGCCTCCACGGAGGCCGCGGCCCGGCAGCCCCGCGTCATCCAGGTGGTCAACTCCGGCGAGGCCCCGCCGCCGGCCCAGGGCGGCCGCTACTATTCCGTCCATCGCCAGAACGGCCGCGAGCCGGACGCCCTGACCATGCCGCAGGCGACCTATGTCGACGGGCTGGTGGTCGGCGACATCGAAACCCTCGCCTCGCAGGATCTCGCCGCCCCCCAGGAGGGCCCGACCCTGATCCGTGACCGCAACGGCGGCCTGCGCGCCGCGCCCGCCGCTTCCGACGGGGACCATCAGTGACCGACGCGCCGACCCTGTCGCGCCTGCCCGAGCTGATCGCCCTCGCGGAGGAGGACTCCAGCGAGAAACGGCGGGCCCTGCTGCGCGAACTGACCGACCACTTCTTCGGCGGCGCCCCCCGCACCGCCTCGGAAGACCGCCTCTACGACGCGGTCCTCGTCAAGCTGGCGGACGACATGGAGACCGCGGTCCGCGCCGAACTGTCCGCGCGCTTCGCCCATGCGCCCGACGCGCCGCACAACCTGATCCGCCGCCTGGCCAATGACGAGGTCGCCGTCGCCGGCGCCGTTCTCGCCGCCTCACCCGTGCTGACCGACGAGGATCTGCTGGGCGTCGTCCGTCGCCACGGCCAGGACCACCTGCGCGCCGTTTCGGCCCGCCCGTCGGTATCGGAGGCCGTCTCGGAGGTCATCGTCGAGCGCGGCGACGACGAGACCCTCGGGACCCTGCTCCGCAACGACGGCGCCCGCCTGTCGCGCAAGGCGTCCGAGGCCGCCGTCGAGCGCGCCAAGGCCAATCCCGCCCTGCACGAGGCGACGGTGTCGCGCGCCAACCTGCCGCCCGACCTCCTCAACGACATGTATTTCGTGGTCGAGGCGCGGCTGCGCACCCGTATTCTCGAACAGAACGCCAGCATGGACCCTGCCCTGCTGGAGAGCGCCCTCGCCGCCGGCCGCGAGCGGGTCGCCACAGACGACGGGGCCCTGCCGCCGGACTATGCGGAATGCTCCGCCTACGTCGAGGAACTGCGCGCCGCCGGTCAGCTGACGCCGCAGATGCTGGCCCGATTCCTGCGCTCGGGCGACCGGAGCGGCGGCCGCACCTCCTTCCTGATCGCCTTGGCGCAGCTGGCCGAGATCGACTTCCATACGGCCCGCCAGATCGTCGAGCGGCGCGAGCTCGACGCCCTCGCCGTCGTCTGCAAGGCGGCCGATCTGGATCGGGCCCTGTTCCTGACCTACGCCGTGGTGCTGCTCAACGACGACGGCGACGCCATGGCCAAGGCGCACTCCTATGCCCGCATGTACGCCGACCTCACCCGCGAGGCGGCGCTGCGCACCCTGCGCTTCTGGCGCATGCGCCGCGGAGCCCAGGCGGCCTGACGTCTCCCGACAGCAGAACGCCCGCCCCATCGCTGGAGCGGGCGTCCCCGACCGTCGACTGACGGATTACTTCTTGGCGCGGCCCGCCCGGGCGGGTTTGCGGCCGCCCTGGCCGAGGCCCATCTGCTTGGCCAGGTCCGAGCGCGCCTTGGCGTAGTTCGGAGCGACCATCGGATAGTCCTTGGGCAGGTTCCACTTGGCCCGGTATTCCTCGGGGCTCATGTTGTACTTGGTACGCAGGTGTCGCTTCAGCGACTTGAACTTGCGCCCGTCCTCCAGGCAGATCAGGAAGTCCGGCGTGATGGACTTGCGCACCGGGACAGCGGGCTCCTTCGGCTCCGGCTCGGGCTCGACGGCCCCGCTCGAAACCTGCGACAGCGCGGCGTGGATGCTGGAGATCAGGCCCGGAACTTCAGCGGCCTGGACATTGTTGTTGCCGACATAGGCCGACACGATGTCGGCGGTCATCTCGAGCAGTTGCGAGTTCTCTTCCATACGCGCCTCACCCATTGATCTGATTTCAGCCGAACCTGACGGCCAGCCCGCGAGGGGTGAATAGGGGCGAATATCGATTCACGCAATAGCGTATTCGTAATCCTGTCGGGTCGTACTCATCAGACTAGCAGGCCTATACTCGACCGGCAGATCAGCGGCCGAAGTTTTCCGCAAGCGCCAGCATGGCTGCCCGTTCGGGGGCCGAATAGTCGTCGATCTCGTCTTCCTCACCCTCCCGGATCGCTCTCAGTAGAGCCGGCGTCAGGGCAGAGGAAAGGGACCAGTTCCAGTAGCGCAACACGGTCTGCGCCCGGTCCACGGCCAGCATGTCATAGGTGACCTGCACCCTTTCCCATGCCGGATCGGGTGCACCATCCTCGCCCGTCTCAGGCCGGCGCATCGACCGCCACAGCCCGGCCAGATCCGCCTTGGCCAGGCCTGTGGCCTTGCACAGGATCGCCAGCGGCTCGCCGCCCGGGTCGCCCATGATCTTCGCGCCGGTGATCGGCTTCACGCCCGCGAGGTAGGCGATCTCGGTCGCCACTTCGCGGGTCAGGCCCTGGCGCGCGGCGGCGTCCACCGCCTGCTCCAGCCCGCCGTAGGGGCTCTTCTCGATCGCCGCCCGGTTTCTTTGCCTGCGTTCGATGAACTGCAGCGCCTTGCGCGAGACGGGGTCCTGCCAGTTCTCCTCGGCGGCCATGGCGAAGACGTCCTCCGCCACCTCCTGCATGACCTCGCGCGAGACCGCGAAGCGCTGCAGGATGGTGCGTCGGTCCTCCGGTCCGCACCACCAGAACATCACATAGGCCCCCGAGGGCCGCAGCTCCGGCCGGCGCAGCAGGTGGGCGCACAACTGGCGCTCGCTGCGGCTCAGGCTGACCACCCCCTCGATCGCCACCTGGCTCAGCCGGGCGGTGGTGTTGCGAAGCACCGCCTCGATAACCGGACTCTCGCCGAAGCTCATCAGCGTCTCGGTCACCACCTCCGACAGGCCCCGGCGGCTGGCCATCAGGAAGCGATGCTCGACCGCGGCGTCCCGCGCGCAGGCGACCAGGTCGGCGTCTGACAGCGAGGCGCACTGCTCGATCAGCAGGCCGGCGATGTCCGGTTCGTCCCTCAGCAGCATCCGCGCCAGGGCGTTCGGAACCTCGGCCAGGGGGGCCAGGCGCGCAGCCACCCGCTTGCGGTCGTCGTGCGAGGCCAGGCGCAGCATCTCGACCAGCAGGTCGCCCGTCACCGAGCGCTCGAAGGCGTTGACCCGGCTGCCCGGCAGCGAGACCACGTCGGCCAGCCTTTTCAGCAGCGCATGGCGCGCGCGGAACGCGCCTTGCGGCTCGGCCTCCTCCAGCGTGACGGCGGGTTCAGACATGTCGGCGGAAAGGTTAAGCCGCCACGGTTAACCGGCTGTGACGGCGCTCAATCGCCGAGCAGGGCCAGCAGGGCGCTCTCAGGGAGATTGGGATCAGCCAGGGGATGGGCGCTGACCTGGCCATACCAGTCCGCCGGACCTTGGACGCGCGGGCGGCTGAAGCGGATCCAGTCCGCCTCCAGCACCATGTCCACCGCGGCCTCCGTATCGACCTCGCGGTTGATCGCCTCGGCGTTCTCCGGTCCCGACGGCACGTCATCGCTGGTGGTGTAGGCGATAAGGCCCACCTGCATGACCGGGTTGTTCTCCATCCGGTAGAAGCGGTCGCGCACCTGCCACCCGGTCTCGCCGTCCGGACGGGCCAGGGCGATCAGCACCATGCCGACCCTCACCAGCCGAAGCTCCACCCAGCCGCTCGGGAAGGGTCTCAACTTCAGCGAGGAATAGCTGTTGTAGGTGCCCTTGGTCTCCGTCATCGACTCGCCCGGGACGGCTCCCACCCCGGTGGTGATGAAGTGCCAGTTCTCGGTCCGCCGGGTCCAGTTCGCTGCGGTCGACCGGTTCGGCACGCGCGCCATCAGCCCGCCCAGCGACCAGGTCCCGCCCGGGATGTCTCCGTCGTGGCCGCGCACCCGCACCCGGGCCCGGACATCGAAATCCCCCTGCACCTCGCGGAACAGGAACGGGGCATACAGATCGCGCACCCAGGCGGAATGATAGGGTTCGATGTGCAGGACGCCCGGCGTCGTCACGCCCAGATCGAGCGCCTTGAATTTGGCCGGCCAGCCGAAGGCCTCGTCGAACCGCATCCAGCCGCTCAGCTCCCTGCCGTTGAACTCGTCGGACAGGGCGGTCAGGTCATCCCGGGCCAGGGCCGGGCTGGTTGCCGAGATGAGGGCGAGGCTGGCGAGAAGGACAGGGCGCATGACGGGGCTCCGGGACAGGTTCGCCGACGCCATCACGGCGCCGGCCTCCCGACCGTCCGTCCGAAATCCCCGTGTCGCTTCGATTTCAGCACTGACACACGGCGCGCCGCGGCGATCACAGCCCTTCGAACAGCGCCGTCGACAGATAGCGTTCCGCGAAGCTGGGAATGATCGCCACGATGGTCTTGCCGGCGTTCTCCTCCAGCGCCGCCTGGCGGAAGGCGGCGACCAGGGCCGCGCCCGACGAGATGCCCGCCGGGATCCCCTCCACCCGGGCCGCCTTGCGGGCCATGGCGAAGGCGTCCTCGTTCGAGACCCGCTCGACGCCGTCGATGACCGAGCGATCGACAATCGAGGGGATGAACCCCGCCCCGATGCCCTGGATCTTGTGCGGTCCAGGCTCCCCGCCCGACAGGACCGGCGAATCCGCAGGCTCAACGGCGATCATGCGCAGCGATGGCTTGCGCGGCTTCAGCACCTGGCCGACGCCCGTGATCGTCCCGCCAGTACCGACTCCGGAGACGACGACGTCGACCTCGCCGGCCGTGTCGTTCCAGATCTCCTCGGCGGTGGTGACCCGATGGATGGCGGGGTTGGCGGGGTTGTCGAACTGCGAGGGGCTGACCGCCCCCGGCGTCCGCTCCAGCAGCTCCTGGGCCGTCGCGATAGCGCCCTTCATCCCCTTCTCGGCCGGGGTCAGCACCAGCTCGGCGCCGAGCAGCGCCAGCATCTTGCGCCGCTCCATCGACATGCTCTCGGGCATGACGAGGATCAGGCGGTAGCCGCGGGCCGCGGCGACGAAGGCCAGGGCGATGCCGGTATTGCCGCTGGTCGGCTCGATCAGCACCGGGTCGGGCCCCAGCTTCCCGGCCTGCTCCAGCGCCTCGATCATGGCCACGCCGATGCGGTCCTTTACCGAGGCGATCGGATTGAAGAACTCCAGCTTCGCCAGCACACGGCCCTTCGGCCTGAGCTCGGCGGACAGTCGCGGCAGGCCGACCAGCGGCGTGTCGCCGATGGTCTCGATGATCGAGGGATAGACCTTGCCGCGACCTGACTTCAGGTGACGGGACGGATCATAGGCGGCGTCGGACATGCGGATTCTCCCGAGACGGACTTTTGTAGATAGGCGTTCCTCGCCATCGGCAAGGGCGTCCGACCGAAATACGCCGCCGCCGGTGCGCTGCTGACCCCGCTTCCTTCACCCCCCGTTAACCATGTCAGCGCATCCCTGAGCGCCTGTTCCGGGGCCTTCACTTGCGCAATCTCGCCGCCGCCGTCGAAGCGATCGATCCGCTGGTCGTGACCGGCAAGGTCGCGGGCGTCAGCGGCCTGCTGATCGAGTCCCGGGGAGGTCTGTCGCGCCTCGCCGTCGGGGCCCGGGCCGAGATCGCCCGCGGGCGGCAGTCGCCCCTGCCCGCCGAAGTGGTCGGCTTCCGCGACGCCAAGGCCCTGTTGATGCCGTTCGGCCCGGTCGAGGGCGTGGCCCCCGGCGCCGACATCCGCATCGTCTCCTCGGCCGCCAGCGTGCGGCCCACCACGGCCTGGCTGGGCCGCATCATCGACGCCTTCGGCAATCCCATCGACGGCAAGGGACCCCTGCCCACCGGTCCGGCCGCCTACCCCCTGCGCGCGCCTCCGCCGCCTGCCCACTCGCGCGGCCGCGTCGGCGAGCGGCTCGACCTCGGCGTCCGCGCCATGGACGTCTTCACCACCACCTGCCGCGGCCAGCGCCTCGGCATCTTCGCCGGCTCCGGCGTCGGCAAGTCGGTGCTGCTGTCCATGCTGGCCCGCCAGGCCACCTGCGACGCCGTCGTCGTCGGCCTGATCGGCGAACGCGGCCGCGAGGTGCGCGAATTCATCGAGGAGACGCTCGGCGAGGAAGGGCTCAAGCGCGCTATCGTCGTGGTCGCCACCTCGGACGAGCCCGCGCTCAAGCGCCGCCAGGCCGCCTACATGACCATGGCCTGCGCCGAATTCCTGCGCGATCAGGATCTGGAAGTCCTGTGCCTGATGGACTCGGTGACCCGCTTCGCCATGGCCCAGCGCGAGATCGGCCTCGCCGCCGGCGAGCCGCCCACGACCAAGGGCTACACCCCGACCGTCTTCACCGAACTGCCCAAGCTGCTGGAGCGCGCCGGCCCCGGCCCGATCCGCCCTGACGGCACCGAGGCGGGCCCGATCACCGCCCTGTTCACCGTCCTCGTGGACGGCGGCGACCATGACGAGCCGATCGCCGACGCGGTGCGAGGCATCCTCGACGGCCACATCGTCATGGACCGCAAGATCGCCGAGCGCGGCCGCTTCCCCGCCATCGACGTGCTCAAGTCGGTCAGCCGCACCCTGCCCGGCTGCCAGACCCTGGAGGAGCGCGAGCTCAACCGCCGCGCCCGCCAGTGCCTGTCGGCCTACGCCAACATGGAAGAGCTGATCCGCATCGGCGCCTACCGCACCGGCGCCGACCCCGTGGTCGACCGCGCCATCGCCCTGAACCCCGCCCTCGAGGACTTCCTCGGCCAGGACAAGGACGACGCCACACGCCTTACCGATTCCTTTACCCGGCTCGAGGCTATCCTGAACCAGGGCATGATCCCGCAGTGACCGGAGTAGAAGAATGACCGCCTGGGCCCAGTCGCTGATCCGCATCTCCAACTACGAGGTCGAGACGCTGCAGAAGCGGCTCGCCGAGATCACCGCCCGCCGCGCCTCCGCCGAGATGCGCGTCGCGGTGCTGGAGGCCGAGGTCGAGATCGAACAGGCCCGCGCCCGCGAGGACGCCGAGGCTGGCCTGTTGCTGCAGGCCTATCTGAACGGCTGGAAGGTCCGTAAATCCGCGGCCGAGGCCGATGTCGCCGAGATCGAGGCTGAGGAGGAAGGCGCCCGCGACGCTCTCACCGGCGCCTTCGAGGAGCTGAAGAAGTTCGAGCACGTGGCCGAGACCACCCGCCTGAACCGCCTGATCGCCGCCGGCAAGCGCGAGACCGCGGCCTTCGACGAACTCGGCCTCCGCCGCCGTGCCGTCTAGGCGGGATCCCAGCCGCCGCCTCGTTCTCGGCTCCGCCCTGGCGCTCGCGGCCTGCGGGCGCACCGCCGCCCATTCTCCCGCCATCGATCCCGCGCCGCCCCTGAAGGACGTGGTCCCCGCCCCCTTCGGCGCCACGGGCATGACCGGCCAGCTGGACGACCCGGCCTGGGTCGAGGCCGTCCGCCGCCACTGCGCCCAGCTCACCCCCGAGTGGGAGCAGAAGATGGAGCGCACTCTCGGTCCGGGCTTCGTCTATGATTTCTCGGCGTCCGACCGCATGGTCGACTTCGCACGCGACAACGGCCTGCGCGTCCACGGCCATACGGTGATCTGGTACTCGCAGGGCGGCGACGTCTTCACCGAAGATCTGCCGCGCGAGCGCTTCGCCGCCGAATACGACCGCTACATCTCCACCTTCGTCGGGCGCTATCGCGGCCGCATGGCGGGCTGGGACGTGGTCAACGAACCGGTGGCCGAGGACGGCGACGGCCTGCGCGACTGCCACTGGAGCCGGGCCCTGGGCCAGGAAGGCTACATGGTCCGCGCCTTCGAGCAGGCCCGCGCCGCTGACCCGGACGCGATCCTCTTCCTCAACGAATACAATCTTGAGAACATCCCCCGGAAGGGCGCGGCCTTCCTCCGCCTCGTGGAGCGCCTGCTGACCCAAGGAGCCCCGATCGGAGGCATCGGGACACAGTCGCACCTGAACATCGAGATCCCCGCCGGGCGGATCCGCGACTTCTTCCGCGACGCCGCCTCGCTGGGCCTGCCCATCCACGTTTCCGAACTCGACTTTCCGATGCAGCGCGACGGCGGCGCCCTGCCCGACCTGCGCTCCACCGCCGAACGCCGCGCCCAGCAGGCCGCCCGCGTCGGCGAACTGGCCGAGGCCTTCGCCGCCCTGCCCGAACGCCAGCGCTACGCCTTCACCACCTGGGGCCTGCGCGACCCAGACAGCTGGCTGGTCCGCGCCGAAGGTCGGAACCGCCCTGACGAGAGCGCCTTGCTGCTGGACGGCCAAGGTCGTCCCAATCCGGCCTATCGGGCCCTCGTCGACGCCTTCACGGGTCGCGCCGGCGCCTAGGTCATTGCCGACCGCTGTGACGCGGCGGTCATCGTAAGGCCTTGAGCATGTGTGCTATGATGACCATCTGACCGCGCCGACCCCGACCGAAAGCCCCTGATGTACGAGACCCCCGAACTGGACAGCGACGCCTTCGTCCGCACCCACGAGATCCGCGTCCATGACGACGAGGCCTTCGAGGGCATGCGCAAGGCCGGCCGCCTGGTCGCCGAGGCGCTCGACATGATCACCGAATACGTGCGGCCCGGCGTCACTACCGGCGAGATCGACGACCGCATCCGCGAGTTCACCCTCGACCACGGTGCCCTGCCCGCCTGCCTCGGCTACAAGGGCTACGAGAAGACCGTCTGCACCTCGATCAACCACGTCGTCTGCCACGGCATCCCGGGCGACAAGGTCCTGAAGGACGGCGACATCGTCAACATCGACCACACCGTCATCGTCGACGGCTGGCATGGCGACTCCAGCCGCATGTACGCGGTCGGAAACCTCAACGCTCGCGCCCGCAAGCTGATCGACGTCACCTACGACTCGCTCGAGGCCGGCCTCGCCGTCATCAAGCCGGGCGCCACCTTCGGCGACATCGGCTACGCCATCCAGCAGGTCGTCGAGGCCAACCGCATGTCGGTGGTACGCGACTTCTGCGGCCACGGCATCGGCCGCATCTTCCACGACAGCCCCAACGTCCTCCACTACGGCCGCCGCGGCGAAGGCGCGACCCTCAAGAAGGGCATGTTCTTCACCGTCGAGCCGATGGTGAACCTCGGCAAGCCGCACGTGAAGGTGCTGTCGGACGGCTGGACCGCGGTGACCCGCGACAAGTCCCTGTCGGCCCAGTGCGAACACTCGATCGGCGTCACCGAGGACGGCTGCGAGCTGTTCACCGCCAGCCCCGCCGGCCTGTTCCGCCCGAAATTCTGATCTCCGGCCGCCACCGGCGGCGACTGGACGTTCCGGTTCTGTTCTGGCACGGTGCGCTGTCCTGACCGGAGGCCGCCATGTCCGCCGTGCTGCCCTTCCCCGCGCCCCTTCGCCCCGAGCCGGCGCCGAACCTGGTCGTCCTGCGCAGCGGCGGCCTCTCCGGCCATCGCGAACGCCTGCGCGGCCGCGCCCGCGCCGCCGGCCTCCACCACCTGCCCGACTACGAACTGCTCGAACTCTTCCTGTTCCGCAGCCAGCCGCAGGGCGACGTCAAGCCGGTCGCCAAGGCGCTGCTGGCCCGCTTCGGCTCGCTGGCGGCGGTGCTGGCCGCGCCGGTCGAGGATCTGGTGACGGTCCGGACCGAGGACGCCCGGGGCCGCGTCAAGGGCGTCGGCGCCGAGACCGCGCTCGACCTCGCCGCCCTGCACGAGGTGTCGCGGCGCGTGGCGCTGGAGGCGGCGACGGCGAAACGCACCGTCATCTCGTCATGGACGGCCCTGCTCGCCTATGTCCGCCTGTCGCTGCAGCACGAGCCGCGCGAACAGTTCCGGGTCCTCTACCTCGACAACCGCAATCAACTGATCCTCGACGAAATCCAGAATCGCGGCACCGTCGACCACGCCCCGGTCTATCCGCGCGAGGTGGTGCGCCGGGCCCTGGAGCTGTCGGCCAAGTCGATGATCATCGTCCACAACCACCCCTCGGGCGACCCGACCCCGTCCCGCGCCGACATCCAGATGACCCGCCAGGTCATCGACGCCGCCCAGGCGCTCGAACTGTCGGTCCACGACCACCTTGTCGTCGGACGTGACGGCGTGGCCAGCTTCAAGCAGCTGGGGCTGATGTGAGCGGGCCGTCGCGCAGGGCCCTTCTCGGCGCCGCCCCGGTCGCCGCCCTTGCCGGCCCCGCCCTTGCGCAGGTCCACGCCCCCGCCGTCATGGTCTCCACCTGGGACTTCGGGGCCGCCGCCAACGCCGCCGGCATGGCGGCGCGCGCCCGGGGCGGCTCAGCCCTCGACATGGTCGAGACCGGCGCGCGCATGGCCGAAGCCGACGAGAGCAACAGTTCGGTCGGTCTCGGCGGACTGCCCGACCGCGACGGCCGGGTGACGCTCGACGCCTGCGTCATGACCTGGGCCGGCGACATCGGCGCCGTCTGCGCCCTGGAGGACGTCGTCCACGCCGCTTCCGTGGCCCGCGCCGTGATGGAGAAGACGCCTCACGTCATGCTGGTTGGCGAGGGCGCCCGCGCCTTCGCCGTCGATCAGGGCTTCCCGACGCATAACCTGCTGACTCCGCGCGCCGAGGCGGCCTGGCGCGACTGGCTGAAGACCGCCGACTACGCCCCGCGCATCAACAGCGAGAACACGGACTGGAACGGCGGCGCCTCGAACCACGACACCATCGGCCTGCTGGCCATCGACGACGCCGGCCGCATGGCCGGCGCCTGCACCACCTCCGGCATGGCCTTCAAGATGCGCGGCCGCGTCGGCGACAGCCCGATCATCGGCGCCGGCCTCTATGTCGATGACGAGGTCGGCGGCGCCACCGCCACCGGCGTCGGCGAGGACGTCGTCCGCGTCGCCGGGGGCCACGCCGTGGTCGAGGCCATGCGCGCCGGCCTCGACCCGACCGCCGCCTGCCGCCGCGTCATCGCACGCCTTGCCCGCCTGCGCGGCGCAAGGGTGGCGAATTCCCAGGTGGCCCTGCTGGCGCTGGACAAGCAGGGCCGCGCCGGGGGCTTTGCGCTGCAGCCCGGTTTCACCTACGCCGCGACCGACGCGAGCGGCCGGACCCGGATCGAGCGCGCCGGAGCCCTGTTCGGAACGCCATGACCACGACCCTGATCACCGAACGCCTGACCCTGACCCCCGTCGCCCTGTCGGACTTCGACGACCTCCGGGCCATGTGGCAGGATCCCGAGGTCATCCGGCACATCTTCCCGGACCCGCTCAGCGACGAGGACGTCTGGTTCCGCCTCCTCCGCGACCTTGGCCACTGGGAGGCGCTGGGCCGCGGCAACTGGACCCTGCGTCTGAAGGACACCGGCGAGCATGTCGGCAGCGTCGGCGTGCTCGACTATCGCCGGGTGATGACGCCCGCCTTCGACGCGCCGGAACTGGGCTGGGGCCTCCGCCCGGCCTTCCAGGGACGGGGCCTGGCCTACGAGGCCGTGTCTGCGGCGCTCAGTTGGTGCGAGGAGGCCCTGAACGCGCCCCGCACCGTCTGCATGATCGATCCGACCAACGCCCCCTCGCTGGCGCTGGCCGCCCGCGCCGGCTTCCGTGAGTACACGCGCACTGCCTACAAGGGCGCGCCGGTGATCCTTCTGGAGCGCTTGTCAGCCTGAACCGGATCGCGCGTCGGCCCGCATCGGGAGACCCTCATGACCGACCCTGACTATGACGCCTGGTTCCGCTCCTACGCCGAGATCTACACCCGTTCGCTCGTGGGGTCTGTCCAGATGGACGCTATCCGCAGCTACTTCGCGGAGACGGTGCTTGGGCTCGGGATCGACGGATCGCTCAGCGCCGCCTCGCCGGGCGAGCCATCCTTCGCGGGGGCTTTGGAGGGGATGTACGCCTTCGCCCGCGCCGTCGGCGCGCGCCGCATGGCCGTCGAGCGGGTCGAGGTCTCTCCGCTGCACGACAATCATGACCGGGTGCGGGTCTTCTAC
>JAEYUE010000095.1 GCA_023433655.1 Pseudomonadota bacterium
CGTTGAGCTGGTCCACCATCGTGTTGATGGTGATCTTCAGTTCAAGGATCTCACCCTTCACGTCGACGGTGATCTTCTTGGACAGGTCGCCCTTGGCCACGGCGGTGGTGACCTCGGCGATGTTGCGCACCTGGCTGGTCAGGTTCGCGGCCATGAAGTTCACGTTGTCGGTGAGGTCCTTCCAGGTGCCGGTGACGCCCTTCACCTGCGCCTGACCGCCCAGCTTGCCCTCGGTGCCCACCTCGCGGGCCATGCGGGTCACTTCCGAGGCGAAGGCGTTCAGCTGGTCCACCATGGTGTTGATGGTGTTCTTCAGCTCCAGCACCTCGCCCTTAACGTCGACGGTGATCTTGCGGCTGAGGTCGCCGTTGGCCACGGCGGTGGTCACCTCGGCGATGTTGCGCACCTGGCCGGTCAGGTTGGCGGCCATGAAGTTCACGTTGTCGGTCAGGTCCTTCCAGGCCCCGGCCACGCCCTTGACGTTCGCCTGCCCGCCCAGCTTGCCCTCGGTGCCGACCTCGCGCGCCACCCGGGTGACTTCCGAGGCGAACGAGCCCAGCTGGCCGACCATGGTGTTCACCACCCGGCCGATGCGGAGGAATTCGCCGCGCAGGGGGCGGTCCTCGTTCTCCAAGTCCATGGTCTGCGACAGGTCGCCCTTGGCCACGGCCCCGATCACCCGCGCCATCTCGGCGGTCGGGTGGACCATGTCGGCGATCAGGGTGTTCACGGCATCGACGCTGGCGGCCCAGGCGCCGGTCGCCGCCGGCACCCTCGCCCGGTTGTTGATCTTGCCTTGCCGGCCGACGGCCTCGCCCAGGCGGCTGAACTCGCGGCTCATCCGGTCGTTCAGTTCGACGACGTCGTTGAAGGCTTCCGCCAGTTCGCCGTCGACGCCGGTCAGGTCCCCCGGCAGCCGGACCGAGAAGTCCCCCCGCCTGAACGCCCGGAAGGCCGCCAGCAGTTGACGGGTGTCGAGGGCAGGCTCGGGAGCCAGGGCGGCGATGGACATGCTTCGACCTTCGGAGCGGACAGAAACCCTTCAGCCGGAGGCGCAGGACGTCATGATCACGCGAGCCCGACGGTCGAACCGGATCGACCGTTCCTCAGGCTCCCGTCATCGCATGGCGCTGCTTCCCCCGAACCAACTGCGAAAAACCGCGACCGTTCCGCTTGGTTCCCTGGTTCCACGGAAATCTCTTCCGTTGCCATTTGAGTGCCAGGCGCTAGGGTCCGGCGCCATGTCGTTCCGGACAAATGCAGCCTCCGCGGCGTGAGTACGCCGTCGTCGGATCCGCTGAGCCCCGACCTCTCGGCCTTCATCGAAAGCGCCGTGCCTTCGGTGTGGGCGCTCGAGACGCTGTTGCTCGTGCGCGGCGATCCCGACCGGGCGTGGCCGGTCGACCGGCTCGTGGCCGAGCTCCGGGCCAACGCCACCCTGGTCAGCGATTGCCTCGCCGGTCTCGAGCGCGCCGGACTCGTCCTCGGGGAAGAGGGGAGTTTCCGCTACGCCCCGGCCTCGCCGATGCTGAGCGCCCTATGCGACGAGCTGGAAGGCGCCTATCGTGAGCGGCCGGTGGCGGTGGTCAACACGATCGCCCGCCGGCGGCCGGATCCGCTGAAGGGATTCGCGGACTCGTTCCGCTTTGGGGGGTGGAAGTCGTGATGGGCTGGGGACCGGGCGCCGTCTACGGCCTTTGCCTGCTGACAAGCGCCCTGTGCGCGGCCTTGCTCGTCCGGTCGTGGGGCCGGTCGCGCCAGCCGTTGCTGCTGTGGAGCGCGCTGTGCTTTTCGCTGCTGGCGGTCAATAATCTGCTGGTCGTGCTGGATATGGTCGTGCTGGCCGGCGTCAACCTGTCGCTCGCCCGTCAGCTGACCTCGCTGGCGGCCGTCGGCGTGCTGATCTACGGCTTCATCTGGGAGGTGGACCGTTGAACTTCACGCTTGTGACCGGCGGCGCCATCATCATGGGCTACGCCGTGGCGGCGGTCTTCTTCCTCAAATTCTGGCGCCGCACCGCCGACAGACTGTTCCTCGCCTTCGCCGCGGCCTTCCTGCTGCTGGCGGCCACGCCGCTGCTGACCACGCTTCTCGAGGTGCCGCGGGAGGAGCAGAGTCCCTTCTACCTGCTTCGCCTGCTGGCCTTCCTGATCATCATCGTGGCGATCATCGGCAAGAGCCGGCGGCGGGCCTAGCCGCGCACCAGCCGCAGGAACTCCTCGCGGGTGCGCGCGTCGTCGCGGATCACGCCGCTGAGATGGCTGGTCGTCAGGCTTGATCCGGCGGTGTTGACGCCGCGCAGGGTCATGCAGCTGTGCTCGGCCTCCACCACCACGCCGACGCCCTGCGGCCGCAGGACTTCCTGGATGGCGAGGGCGATCTCGGAGGTCATCTTCTCCTGGATTTGCAGGCGGCGGGCGAAGCCGTGGACCACCCGCGCCAGCTTGGAGATGCCCACGACGCGGTTCGTCGGGAGGTAGCCGACGTGCGCGCGGCCGACCACCGGCAGCATGTGATGCTCGCAGAAGCTGACGAAGCGGATGTCCTTCAACACCACCAGCTCGTCGTAGCCGCCGACCTCCTCGAAGGTCCGCTCCAGGTATTCGCGCGGGTCGGTGTCATAGCCGGCGAACAGTTCGCGGTAGCTGCGCGCCACGCGGGCCGGCGTGTCCAGCACGCCCTCGCGGTCCGGGTCGTCGCCCGCCCAGCGGATCAGGGTGCGGACGGCGGCTTCGGCTTCGGACTGGGAAACGGCAGGTGCGGTCATGCCCCCGCTTTACGCCGGGGGCGGGGAATTGATCCAGCCTCGTATCGCTAACGCCGCGTTAACCACACTCCCGGCAGTTTCTGCCCAGTACCGGCCCGGCGGGGTCACGAGTGTCTGGGGCCTGGAATGAACGGCGCGGAAGTACTGGATGTGGGCCGCGACGCCCTGTGGCTGACGATCCAGCTGTGCGCGCCCATCCTGATCGTCGGCCTGATCGTCGGTGTCGTCATCGGCCTGTTCCAGGCCCTGACCCAGATCCAGGAGCAGACGCTGATCTATGCGCCCAAGATCATCGCCATCTTCGTCTCCCTGCTGCTGTTCCTGCCGCTGATGGGGGCCATGCTGGGCGGCTTCATGCGGACCATCGCCGCGCGCATCGCCGGCATGTAGCCGGGTGGAACCCTACGCCACCGCCGATCAGGTCTGGCAGGGCGCCCTGATCTTCGGGCGCATCGGCGCGGTGCTGCTCATGCTGCCCGGCGTGGGCGAGAGCTATGTGCCGCCGCGCATCCGCCTGTCGCTGGCCCTGGTGGTGTCGCTCGCGCTGTGGCCGGTGGTCTCGGCCAATCTGCCGGCTCTGCCGCAGACGCTGGGCGGCATGGCCGGCTGGATTATCCGTGAGGTGCTGGTCGGGCTCGCCATCGGGGCCATGCTGCGCATCTTCCTGACCGCCCTGTCCACCGCCGGCGAGGTCGTGGCGCTCCAGTCGACCCTGGCCTTCGCCCAGACCGCGAATCCCATGCAGGCCTCGCCCGGCAGCACGCTGTCGGCCTTTCTGATGCTGCTGGGGACGACCCTGGTCTTCGCCACCAACACCCATCACCTGTTCATCGCCGGACTGGTGGGCTCCTATGAGCTGATCGCCCCGGCGCGGCCGCTGGTCACCGCAGATTTCGCCAGCCTGGCCGTGCGCACCCTGGCCGACTCCTTCACCTTGGGGGTGCAGCTGTCCGCCCCGGTGCTGGTCTTCGCCGTCATCCTGAACCTCGCCTCGGGCCTGGTCGGGCGGGTCATGCCCGCCTTCCAGGTCTATTTCGCCGCCGCGCCGCTCAGCATCATCCTGGGCCTGTCGGTGTTCGCCCTGAGCCTCGGCGTGCTGGGCACGGTCTTCATCGACCGCTACCGCGCCCTGGCCAACGTCTTCGTCGGAGGGGCCGGTGGCTGACGCGCCCGATCCCGAGTCGAAGACAGAAGAGGCGACCCCGCGAAAACTCGCGGAAGCGCGCAAGAAGGGCGATGTCGCCAAGTCGCCGGACGTCGCCTCGGCCCTGTCGCTGATGGGCGCCGCCGCGGTCGTGCTGATGGCCGGCGGCTGGTTCGCCACCTCGATGGCCGAGCAACTGCTGCCCTTCATCGCGCGGCCGCATGCGATGATGAGCGGGCTGGACGCCGGAGCGGGGATCGAGATCGGGGCCCAGGCGGTCTGGGCGGTCGCCCCCTTCCTCGGGGCCGTCATGCTCGCGACCATCCTCGGCGGCGCGGGCGGCAACCTCGCCCAGTCGGGACTGATCTTCACGGCCGAGAAGATCAAGCCGGACTGGTCCAAGGTCAGCCCGCTGAAGGGCTTCAAACGGATCTTCGGCCCCGACGGCCTGGTCCAGTTCCTCAAGACCCTGCTCAAGCTGGTGGCGGTCGGCGTCATCTGCTGGATGGTGCTGAAGCCCCATGTCCGCGAACTGGAGGCCTTGGCCGCCATGCCGCCGGCCATGATCCTGCCGATGGTCCGCGACCTTGCTGTCGCGCTGATGGTCTCGGCCCTGGTCTTCCTGGGCTTCGCCGCAGGGGCGGACTATCTGTGGCAACGCTACCGCTTCGCCGAGCGCATGAAGATGTCGAAGGAGGAACTGAAGGAGGACTATAAGCAGTCCGAGGGCGATCCTCACGTCAAGGCGAAGCTGAAGCAGATCCGCGCCCAGCGCAGCCGCCAGCGCATGATGCAGAACGTGCCCAAGGCGACGGTCATCGTCACCAACCCGACCCACTATTCCGTGGCGCTGCGCTACGAGCCCGGGGACGGCGATCCGGCGCCCGTCTGCGTGGCCAAGGGGGTCGACGCCCTCGCCCTGCGTATCCGCGAGGTGGCCCGGGAGCACGCGGTGCCGATCGTGGAGAACGTGCCCCTCGCCCGGGCCCTCTACGCGGCGGTCGATGTGGACGAGACCATCCCGCGCGAGCACTTCGAGGCGGCCGCAAAGGTCATCGGCTTCGTCCTGCAGCAACGGAAAGGGCGGTGATCGCGCGGATCGCCGGCGGCCCGCGGCCTATTTTCCGCCCGCCACCGGCAAGGGGATGATCTCGGCCCCGCCTTCGGGCGCCGGCGCGCGGGCCACCTGCACCACCGGAAGGCGGACGGTGACGGCCGTGCCCTCGCCGAGGGTGCTCTCGATGCTCATGCGGCCCCCGTGCAGTTCGGCGAAGGCGCGGACCAGGGACAGACCCAGGCCGGTGCCCTGACGGCGCTGCTCGATGGCGCCGGCCTGTTCGAAGGGGCGGCCCAGCCGGCGCAGGTCCTCCGGCGCGATGCCGACCCCGGTGTCGGCCACGACGATCTCAAGGTACGGGCCGACGGCTTCGAGGGTGACGGTGACGGCGCCGCCGACCGGCGTGAACTTGACGGCGTTCGACAGCAGGTTGAGCGCGATCTGACGCACAGCGCGCCGGTCGGCCGAGACGTCGACCGGTTCAGGGGGCAGCATGGCCGTCAGGGCGACGCCCTTGTCCTCGGCGGTGACCCGGACCAGGGCGACGGCGGCGGAGACCAGTTCGCGCGCATCGAAGCGTTCCAGCGTCAGGACGTAGCGCTCGGCCTCGATCTTCGAGACGTCGAGGACGTCGTTGATCAGCTCCAGCAGGTGGC
>JAEYUE010000099.1 GCA_023433655.1 Pseudomonadota bacterium
TCATTGAAGGCCCACGCCTCCCGGAAGCCCATCCGGTCGACGTAAAAGGCAGCGGCCGCTTCCACCTCCGCCACGTGGATCATCGGACGCGAGTACCACATGCCCATGGGCTGGCTCCTTCCGGCTAGAACACCACCACAGTCCGGATGCTTTCCCCGGCGTGCATCAGGTCGAAGGCCTCGTTGATCCGCTCCAACGGCAAGGTGTGGGTGATCATCGGGTCGATCTCGATCTTGCCGTCCATGTACCAGTCGACGACCTTGGGCGTATCGGTTCGCCCCCGCGCGCCGCCGAAGGCCGAGCCGCGCCAGACGCGGCCGGTGACCAGCTGGAACGGACGCGTGGCGATCTCCTTGCCGGCCTCGGCCACGCCGATGATGACGCTCTCGCCCCAACCGCGGTGACAGGCCTCCAGCGCCTGGCGCATCACCACCGTGTTGCCGGTGCAGTCGAAGGTGTAGTCCGCCCCGCCGCCCGTCAGTTCGACCAGATGCGCCACCACGTCGTCTACTGTCTTCGGATCGACGAAATGGGTCATGCCGAAGCGGCGGCCCCACTCCGCCTTGGCCGGATTGATGTCGACGCCGACGATCATGTCGGCCCCGACCATCTTCAGCCCCTGGATGACGTTCAGCCCGATCCCGCCGAGACCGAACACCACACAGTTGGCGCCCGGCTCCACCTTGGCCGTATTGACCACCGCGCCCACGCCGGTGGTCACGCCGCAGCCGACGTAGCAGGCCTTGTCGAAGGGTGCGTCCCTGCGGATCTTCGCCACCGCGATCTCGGGCAGCACCGTGTAGTTCGAGAAGGTCGAGCAGCCCATGTAGTGGGCGATCGCCTGCCCCTTGTAGGAAAACCGCGACGTCCCGTCCGGCATCAGCCCCTTGCCCTGCGTCCCCCGGATCGCCGTGCACAGATTGGTCTTGCGGCTCAGGCAGCTTTTACATTGTCGGCACTCGGGCGTGTACAGCGGGATCACATGGTCGCCGACCTCGACCGAGGTCACGCCGGGCCCGACCTCGACCACCACCCCCGCGCCCTCGTGGCCGAGGATCGACGGGAAGATGCCCTCCGAGTCCAGGCCGTCCAGCGTATAGGCGTCGGTGTGGCAGACGCCCGTCGCCTTGATCTCGATCAGCACCTCCCCGGCGCGCGGCCCCTCCAGATCGACCTCGACGATCTCCAGCGGGCGTTTGGCCTCGAAGGCGACGGCGGCGCGGGTTTTCATGGTCGTGGCTCCTGTGCGTTGCCGTCTTCTAGGACAGACCGCAGATGCTATGGAACCGTATGGCGCCTCGAAACCTCGTCATCCTCACCGGCTCGGGCGTCTCCGCCGAGTCCGGCGTCCCGACCTTCCGCGCCGCCGACGGCCTGTGGATGGGCCATCGCGTCGAGGACGTGGCCACGCCGCAGGCCTTCGCCCGCGACCCCGCCTTGGTACAGGACTTCTACAACCGCCGCCGCCGCCAGCTGGCCGAGGTCCGGCCCAACGCCGCCCACCGCGCCCTCGCCGAGCTCGCCGCGCGCTGGGAGGGCGACCTGCTGCTGGTCACCCAGAACGTCGACGACCTGCACGACCGCGCCCATGCCGAGACCCCGCCGGCTGCCGGGTTCCAGCTGATCCATATGCACGGCGAACTACTCAAGGCCGAGTGCACGGCCACCGGCCGCGTCTGCGACTACCCCGGCGACCTCGCCCGTGACCAGCCCTCGCCCTTTCACCCGCAGGGCCGCCTGCGCCCGCACATCGTCTGGTTCGGCGAGACGCCGCTGCACATGGACCGGATCGAACGCGCGCTCGCGGCCTGCGACCTGTTCGTCTCCATCGGCACCTCCGGCGCCGTCTGGCCCGCCGCCGGCTTCGTCCAGCTGGCCCGCCGGGCGGGGGCCCGCACCATCGAGCTCAACCTCGAACCCTCGCTGGGCAGCAGCCTGTTCGACGAGACCCGCCACGGCCCGGCGACGGAGCTCGTCCCGGCCTTCGTGGCGGAGCTTCTGGCCTAGGCCTCGTCCGCCTTCTTCGCCGCCAGCTTGGCCAGCACCCGGCCGCGCCCCTTCGCCAGTGCATGGATCACGCCCCGGAAGGTCGCGACCTCCTGCTCGGTGAACTGCGCCCGGCCCAGCATGACCCGCAGGTTCTGGCTCATCGACCGCTTCTTCTCCGGCGGATGGAAGAAGCCGCCCTCGTCCAGCTCCGCCTCCAGATGCTCGTACATGCCGACCAGCAGCGCGTTCGACGCTGGCGGATCGCCTTCCCTGAACCGGGGCGGCGGGGCGTCGAGGATCAGGGTGCGCCACTCGTAGGCGTTGATCGCCACCGCCTGGGCCAGGTTCAGCGAATGGTGCTTCGGATCGATCGGAATGGTGACGATGCCCTGGGTCAGGGCGATGTCGGTGGTCTCCAGCCCGGCCCTTTCGCCTCCGAACAGCAGCCCCACCGCCAGCCCCGAGGCCCGGTCGTCGTAGAGAAGGCGCGAGGCTTCGCGTGGGGTGCGCACCGGCAGCCGCGTCTCGCGCGGCCGGGCGGTGGTCGAGAACACCGTGTTCAGGTCGGCGACGGCCTCGGCCACCGTGTCGAACACCCTGACCCCGTCCAGCACCCAGTCGGCGCCCGAGGCCGTGGCCCAGGCCCGGTCCTGCGGCCAGCCGTCGCGCGGGCTGACCAGCCTGAGCTCGGACAGGCCGAAATTGGCCATCACCCGCGCGACCGCCCCGATGTTGTCGGCCAACTGCGGCTTGTCGAGGATGACGACGGGCGGCTTCAGATCATCCAACTCAGCCGCCTCAGTCGTCGCCGTACATGGCCAGCCACGGATCGGCCGTCCCGGCCTCGGCCTCGGCCACCTTGACCTTGGGCCAGCCGATTTCGTCATCCGCCGAGTCCCGCCACGCCAGGATGAACAGGTCGCGGAGCTCCGAGGCCCCCGCCGCGAGTCGGTTGAGCGCGAAGCTCGCCCCGCGGGCGTCGCCCTCGCCGAAGCCGCCGGCCTTCTCCAGCCGGTAGAAGGGCAAGACCTCGGCCAGGGTCGTCTTCAGATAGGCCGGAACGCGCGCGCGCAGATCGAAACCGTCCAGCTTCGGCGCCTTCATGGCCGCCTCGACCGCGTCCAGCCGCGCCACCCGCGCTGTGAACGCCCCCTCGAAGGCGCCATGCGTCTGGCGCGAGGTGGTGAAGCCCTCGGGGTTGGGCACATCCCGCGACCAGCCGTTGTAGTGGATCGTCGTGTGGTGCGGCTGGGCCCCGTCGCCGACGTAGTGCGCCAGATAGCCCATGTCGCGCAGGATCAGGGCTTCGCGCCGCAACCGGTCCTCGCGGTACCAGGCCCGCTTGCCCGGATCGGCCTCGCGCGCCTCGGCGGCGTTCAGCACCCGCCAGGTGGCGAAGTCCCGCACCAGCTGCTGGTAGCCGTCCATGATGGCGTAGGGCAGGTAGCCGGCGTCGTCGACGTCCAGCCCCGCGGCCGTCAGGGCCGCGTCGTATTCGGACTTCAACCGCGGCAGGGCGTCGATCGACATGCCGCGCTGGTCCATGACCCGTGCCTGATCGTCCATGTCGATGAAGTGCGCCGTGTCCCGCTCCCGGTCGTGCGGCTGACCGCCGCCCTTGGTGCGGTCCGGCTCGCGCGCCAGTTCGCCGACCTCGGCCGCTGCGCCCGGCGTGCGCAGGAAGGCCGGCAGCTCTTCAGGCAGGGCGCGCACCGCGGCCACGCCGATCAGGCGGTGGCCGGTGTTGCCCCAGGCCGAGACGGCGGCGGGAACGGTGACGACGGCCACCGCGCAGACGGCGGCGGCGGCGAGGGCGAGGCGCTTCACGGGCGGACTCCAGCAGGGGCGACGGCTCGCCTTAAACCATCCGGGAGACCGCCTCCAGCGGCGCCGCCTGTGGAAAACCCGGCTCCGTGTCCTGCCCTGTTATTTCTTGCTGACATCTGCCGGCCGGGCTCGCGGCCGGATAGGTTCGTCTTGGCCTTGACCCTTTTTTACCGGTGCGGGCCGCTTCAGTTCCAAAGGTTCAAACAGTCGGCACGACCGAATAGCTGATCCGCAAGTAAGCATCTCCCGCCGCGCCGGACAGTTTCCCGCCCGAATACGGTCGATCAAGCCGTTGGTGAGGTAATCATCGCGCAGGATCGACTGTCGCCGGGACCGAATCATCCACCGCACGACCGGACAGGTGGTCGCAGCTCATCTCATTTGGCTGGAAATCGACACAATTCGACGCCAGAAACCGCGCGCCGGACGCGACAGGGGCCGGTGTCTTCGTGAGTCGAATTCATGCTCGGCGCCGCCGCTGCGATCGCCCTCGTCTGGGCCCTTGCCTTCCCCGCCGCCAGTGCGGCCGCCGATGACCCGGTCTCCTACGAAGCCGCGGTCGCCGCCGGTCTGGGCGAGGAATCAACGGCGCCTGCGGATGAAGGTTCCGACGACAGCGGCGCGGCGGCCCTGACCGTCGAACAGCAGGCCCTGATGGCCGAGGACGCCGACTGGACCGCGCGGGTCAACCTCTACCATGCCGGCGGCGGCGGGGCGACCGGCAACGACAGCCTCGGCTGCCGCCCGATCCCGATGCGCACCATGGCCGTGGATCCGCGCTACATCCCGCGCCGCACCCGCCTGTTCATCCCCGAGACGGTCGGCATGCGCATGCCCGACGGCACCCTGCACGACGGCTACTGGTACGCTTCCGACACCGGCGGCGCCATCAAGGGCCAGAAGATCGACCTCTACACCGGCCACGGCCGCGGCTCGATGCGTCCGGCCATGCGCTTCAACCAGCGCCGCCTGACCCTGATCGACGCCGGCCGCTTCGACGGCTGCCCGCCATCGTGGGACGACCAGCCCAGCCAGACCCTGATGGCCTCGGCCGGCTCCACCAGCGTCGGTTCGCGCTAGAACTTCCGCTTCCCGGCGACCGTCTCGAAGAACATCCGCCAGTCGCCCATCAGGCTCCACAGCGGATAGCGGAAGGTCGCCGGCCGGTTCTTCTCGAAGAAGAAATGCCCCGCCCAGGCGAAGCCGTAGCCGATGACCGGCATGGCCAGCAGCCACCACGGGTTCAGCGTCACGACCGCCAGCGCCAGGGCGACCAGCACAAGGCCCGACCCGACCACATGAATCCGCCGGCAGGTGCGGTTGGAGTGCTCGTGGACGTAGAAGGGGTAGAAGGCCTCGAAGCTCTGGAAGCGTTCGCCGGCCGGCTCCTGCGTGGTCATCTCATCCCTCCGTAGCCGGCTCGGGTCCCAGCAGCCGCCTCAGCATCGGCCAGATCCGCGCCACGGCGGACAGGAAGCCAACCACCGTCGACACCCACTGGAAGGCGGTCCACACCCAGCCGAACAGGTCGCCGTCGCCGATCCACTGGCTGATCGGGAACAGCACCCGCGCCACCCCGATCTGGAAGGCGGCGTAGGCTTCCGAATACTCGATCGAGCGGTCGGCGAGGAAGGCGATGGCCACCGCCGCCGACACCGGTGCCCACAGCAGCGGCAGCGCCAGCCCGCCGGCCAGCAACAGCACGACCAGCTTGGTCCCCAGGGTCTCGCGCGACCACAGGCTGGCGACCACCCCCGCGCCCAGCGCGAGCGCCGTCAGCATCAGCATCGCCGGCAACACAAGGTCGGCCGCCGTCATCAGGTCCGCGAACCCCAGGCCGATCAGGATCCCCGCGCCCGACAGCAGGAAGCCGGCCACCCAGACGGCGGCATACTGCCCCAGACGGCGCTTCAGATGCGCGAGGCTGATCATGCGGCGAGGATGCGCCCGCACGGCAGCGCTGTCCATCGCCGGGGCCGGCGGTCGCCGACCCCGCTCCGTCAGCCGCCGGCCTCGAGGAGCCGGCCCAGCACCTCGGCTTCCATCCCGCGAAGCACCGCCTCCGGGTTGCGCCAGATGGCGCTGTTGGCGCCGTGCTCGAACACCTCGACCTGGTCGATCCAGCAGCGTCCGCCGGTGCGCTCCCGCACCCCGGGCCCCATCCGCTCGCCGACCCAGGCGGCGATCCGTTCGCAGCTGACCCCGGGCAGGATGCGCACGTCGGCCAGGCCCCGGTCGCGAAGGCGCAGGAACTCCGGGCCCTCCGGGTCGTCGGCCGCGACCAGCAGGGTGTGGTCGAAGGTCTCGTGCAGCCAGTCGCGGATCGGCCCGAAGCCGTCCTTGCCGAAATCGATCACCCAGCCGCGCGCGTCCAGTAGCTCGGCCGCGAAGGTGAAGCGGAAGCCCAGCGAATAGCCGTGCAGCAGAGCGCAGTGGGAGGGGGCGGCCCACTGGCGCAAGGCGCAGCTCAGCCCACGCTCGGCGCCGTAGGTCTTGGTCGACAGATAGGCCATCCGGCTCGCCCTGCTTCGCCGGCCCGCCGCCGACACGAAGCGAGCCTGCCCGAACCGGAGCGCCGCGGCCTTGCCCGCGCGCAAGCTCCGTCAGGCAGCCGGCTTCTCCACCTTGGGCGGCAGTTCGAACCAGCTGGCGAAACGCAGGAAGGCCGCCTCGTCGCCCTCGATGTGCAGCAGATCGCGCGCCCGCGCCTGAGTCCCCGCCGCCTCGCCGTAGACCACCGCGGCGACCGCCTCGGGCGTGCCGGTCACCACGGCGCAGGCCTCGTCGGAGGCAGTACGCTCGACGGTCAGCGCCCCGTCGGCCACGCAGACCCGGAAGCCCGTCTCGCCGAATCGGAAGCCGATCGAGACCAGCGCGTCCCCGACCTTCTCCGCATCGAACATGGCCTTGAACGACAGCATCATCGACACCGGGCTCAGCGGCAGGGTCGGATCATGGTCCGGCGACCGCGCCGCCCACCGCCCCAGCGCCAGGATCGCGGCCTCCGCCTCATACCCCCACGGCGTCAGTTCATAGACCTGGACCGAGGCCGGCGGGGGCAACCGCCGCCGCATCGCGACCCCAGCGGCCTCCAGGCCCTCCAGCCGCTGCGTCAGCACATTGGCGCTCAGCCCCGGCAGGCTGGACCGCAGGTCGCCGAAGCGGCGCGGCCCCAGCATCAGTTCGCGCACCACCAGCATGGCCCAGCGCTCGCCGAGGATCTCCAGCCCCAGGGCTGTGCCGCAGGCGTCGTCATAACGCCGGCCGTGGATTCTGGTTACTTTTTCTAACTTCATGGTTGACTCTACTAACACGCGGGCGCAGCCTCTCCAACACCGAACGACGGAGCGCCCTCCCCATGAGCGACAAGATCCTCCCCTGCATCTGGTACGACGCCGGCCAGGCCCGCGCCGCCGCCGAATTCTACGTCTCCCTCGGACTGCCCGACAGCCGGGTCGACAAGGTCCACGCCAGCCCGGCCGACAACCCCTCCGGACCCGCGGGCGCGGAACTTGTGGTCCAGTTCACGCTCGCCGGCCGTTCATACCTGGGCCTGAATGGAGGACCCCAGTTTCCGCAGAGCGAGGCGGTCTCCTTCATGATCCTGACCGACGACCAGGCCGAGACGGACCGCTTGTGGAACGCCATCGTTGCCAACGGCGGCGAGGAGAGCGTGTGCGGCTGGTGCAAGGACCGCTGGGGCGTCAACTGGCAGATCATCCCGCGCCGCCTGATGGCCTTCTACGACGACCCCAACCCCGCCCGCGCCCGCGCCGCCTTCGAGGCCATGATGCAGATGCGGAAGATCGACATATCCGCCCTTGAGGCCGCCGCCGACGCTGAGTCGTAGGGGTCCTCGCGCCTGAACAACCCCCACCCCCCGGAGCCCCCGCCATGTCCTACATCACCGGCTTCCTCATCCCGGTAAAAGCTGAGAACAAGGACCGCTACGTCGAGTCCGCCCGCAAATCCTGGCCGCTGTTCCAGAAATACGGCTGCCTCGAGCAGGTCGAATGCTGGGGCGAGGACATCCCGCCAGGCAAGGTCACCGGCTTCGACCTCGCCGTGAAGCAGGAGGACGGCGAGACGGTCGTCTTCTCCTGGCTGCGCTGGCCCGACCGCGCCGCCGCCGACAAATGCTTCGCCGAGATGATGAACGACCCCGACTTCGACGGCATGGACATGCCCTTCGACGGCCAGCGCATGATGTGGGGCGGCTTCGCCCCGGTGTTCGAAGGCAAGTAGACCCCGTCGTCCCTTCCCCGTTCCGAGGGAATGGGAAGGGGGATCGCTCGAGCCGCGCAGGGGCGAAGGCGGTTGGAGGAGTGAGACCGCGAGGGGCGCTGCGCCCCTGTCCAAACCTGACTCCCCCTTGCCGCCGCGCCCACCCCTACCCTAACCTCCGCGTGCATGCCGCCCCGGCGGCGCCGCGGAGCTTCACCATGATCCTGCTTGTCGCCTCCCTGATGGCCGTCGCCATCGAACCGGTCCCGACACCCCAGGCGCAGACCCGCACCGTGTCGTGCAACCTGACCATCGGAAACACCCTGCACACCGGCGACGACTGCGTGCTGCGCCGCCTGTCGGCCGATCGCGAGGAGCTGCGCGGCGGTGCGCTGAGACTTGAGATCGTCTACCGCACCCGCACACCCGAGCGGCAGCAGGTCACCCTCAACGGCCGGCCCGGGACCCAGACTCCGCTGTCCAGCGGCGCCGGCTTCAGCGGCATCACCGAAAACGCCTTCGGCCCGAACTCCGTCGCCTACCAATGGTGGCCGCGCAGGGGGGAGTGACGCCGGCGCCTGCCCGGGCGGGATGGCGCGACTGGGTGCTCTTCGCGGCGGCCGGCCTGCTGTGGCTGGCGCTGCGCCTGCTGGTCCTTTTGCTATTCCTCGCCCCCGTCGCCGGCCTCGCCCGGCTGGCGCTCGCGGCGATTGGCTAGCGGCAGAAGCGGGTGTCGGTGGCCTCCAGGTGCAGGTGATCCTGATGCACCGTATTGTAGTCAGGGCTCAGCACGGTGCCGAAGATGCGGCAGGCGTCGTCACGGATGCGGCGCAGGAATCGCGCCTCGGCTCCGTCGCCCTGCCAGTCGTCGGACAGGGTGATGCGGCGTCCGTCCCTCAGTCGGAGCCCTGCGACGTCCAGCGCCGCCGCTTGGGAATGGGCGCTGATCCGGGTGCTGCCGACGCCGTTGTTCACGTTGCGGCAGGCGTAGGTTCCGAAATGGTCGATCTGGACCACGTCCGAGCCGAGGATCTCCCGCGCCGCCGGCTCCAGCGACTGCCGGCGCCAGATGCTGACCGCCAGGGCCAGCCGGCAGGTCATTTCCGGCTGACCGGGACTCATCCGCGCGACAGTGCCCATGTCGGCGCCCAGCAGACCCGCCTGGATCTGGTGGCAGGATTCACTGTCGATCCGGTCAGGCCTCGGACTGAAGTCGACCCGGGCCGCCGTGAGTTCGGCGACGCAGCGCGTGAGCTCGGCGCTTTCCCTGAGCACGGCCGGGCGTGTTCCGCCGTCGATCGGCCGGTCGACCAGCCCGCCGACCAGGGGCGCTTCGGGGCGTCCCGGGGCGTCCGGGGATGGTCGCGGCGCAGAGCGATCCGGGAGCATCGGGCTGCAGCCGGCCAGCAGCGCCGCAAGGCCGGCGGTGAAGATCGATCGGAGCGAGTTTGGACGCGGCCTCATTCCCGGCACGCTAGCTGATTCCCGGCGCCGTACGCTTCACGCCGCCGCGAGCGGAAAGGCGGCCTCTCGGCCGCCGTCGCCGATGCCGCCTCAGCTGTCCAGGAAGCTCCGCAGCTTCCGCGACCGGCTCGGGTGCTTCAGCTTGCGCAGGGCCTTGGCCTCGATCTGGCGGATGCGTTCGCGGGTCACCGAGAACTGCTGGCCGACCTCCTCGAGGGTGTGGTCGGTGTTCATGCCGATGCCGAAGCGCATGCGCAGCACGCGCTCCTCGCGCGGCGTCAGCGACGCCAGCACGCGGGTGGTGGTCTCGCGCAGGTTCGACTGGATGGCGGCGTCGATCGGCAGGACGGCGTTCTTGTCCTCGATGAAGTCGCCCAGGTGGCTGTCTTCCTCGTCCCCGATCGGGGTTTCGAGCGAGATCGGCTCCTTGGCGATCTTCAGGACCTTGCGCACCTTCTCCAGCGGCATGGCCAGCTTCTCGGCCAGCTCTTCCGGGGTCGGCTCGCGGCCGATCTCGTGCAGCATCTGGCGCGAGGTGCGGACGATCTTGTTGATCGTCTCGATCATGTGCACCGGGATGCGGATCG
>JAEYUE010000018.1 GCA_023433655.1 Pseudomonadota bacterium
TGAGCCGCACGCCGGTGCGGCTCGAGTTGTAGTGCACCTCCCACTCGGCGGCGAGGAGCGCGCGGACGCCCTCGTCGGTGAAGAAGTCCGGCGCGCCGTGCGGGCCGTAGGTGACGTCGAGCTCCCAGGCGTGGGCGTAGCGCGGGACGAGCGCCGGGTCGGGGACGCGGCAGCCGTCGAGGTCCGCGCCCGCCCGGTGCAGGCGCAGCACGTCGCCCACCCGGAGGGCCCGCCCGCCGTGCCCGCCGAATTGCCCGAGCGTGAACGTCGATCGGCTCCCCATGTAGGCGGGGACGTCGAGGCCGCCCCGGACGGCCAGGTAGGCGCGCTGGCCCGCCCCCTCGATCCCGCGCAGCCGGAGGACCGACCCCGCCCGGACCGCGATCGGCGTCCACCAGGCGACCGGCGCGCCGTCGAGGTCCCCCTTCATGCGCGCGCCGCCGAGCGCGATCATCGCGTCGGCGTGGAACGCGAGGGTGGGCCCGGTCACGGTGAGCTCGAGGCCCGCCGCGCCCTCCGGGTTCCCGACGATGCGGTTCACGATCCGGAACGCCAGCCCGTCCATCGGCCCGGAGGGCGGCACCCCGACGTCCCAGTGGCCCACGCGCCCGGGCCAGTCCTGCACGGTCGTGTGGGTGCCGGGCTGCACCACCTCCACCGCGAGCGGCCGCCACGCGAGCCCCGCCAGCCAGCGGGTGGTCTGCCTGCCCTCGCGGAAGACCTCGTGGTCGAGCACGTGCCGCAGGTACGGCAGGTTCGTCTCGATCCCGTGGAGCTGCGTCTCGCCGAGCGCCGCGGCGAGGCGCGCCCGGGCCTCCTCCCGCGTGTCGCCGTGGGCGATGACCTTCGCCAGCATCGGGTCGTACCAGGCGGAGACCTCGGTGCCGGTCTCGATCCAGGCGTCCACGCGAGCGTCGCCCGGGAGCCGGACCTCGGTGAGCAGGCCGCTCGACGGCTGGAAGCCGCGGGCGGGGTCCTCTGCGTACAGGCGGGCCTGGATGGCGTGGCCCCGGGGAGCGCGCCGCGCAGCGTCGAGGGGGACCGGCGCGCCGGCGGCGAGGCGGACCATCCACTCGACGAGATCGATCCCCGTCACCGCCTCCGTGACGCCGTGCTCGACCTGGAGGCGCGTGTTCACCTCGAGGAAATACACCGCGCCGCCGTCGGCGTCGGCGACGAACTCCACCGTCCCGGCGGATCGGTACCGGACCGCCGCGCCGAGGCGCGCCGCGTCGGCGAGCAGGCGGGCCCGGACCGCCGGGGAGAGCCCGGGCGCCGGGGTCTCCTCGATGACCTTCTGGTTGCGCCGCTGCACGGAGCAGTCGCGCTCCCCGAGGGCGACGACCTCCCCCGCGCCGTCGCCGAAGAGCTGCACCTCGAGGTGGCGCGCCCGCTCGACGTACTTCTCCAGGAAGACGCCGCCCTGCCCGAAGGCGCTGCGGGCGAGCCGCTCCACCGACCGGAACGCCTGCGCGAGCTCCGCCTCGGTCCGGCAGACCTGCATGCCGATCCCGCCCCCGCCGGCGGTGCTCTTCAGCATCACCGGGTACCCGATCCGCGCCGCCTCGGCGCACGCCTCGGCCTCGCCGGAGAGCAGGCCGCTCCCGGGCAGGAGCGGGAGGCCGCTCGCCGCCGCGAGCGCGCGGGCGGTGTGCTTCAGGCCGAAGTCGCGCAGCTGCGCGGGCGTGGGGCCGACGAACGCCAGCCCCGCCGCCTCGCAGGCCTCGGCGAAGGCCGCGTTCTCGGAGAGGAACCCGTACCCGGGGTGGATCGCCTGCGCGCCCGTGCGGCGGGCCGCCTCGAGGATCCGCTCCGGGCGGAGATAGCTCTCCTGCGCCGGTGCCGGGCCGATGGCGACCGCCTCGTCGGCCTGGACCACGTGCGGCGCGTGCCGGTCGGCCTCGGAGTACACCGCCACCGCCGCGACGCCCATGCGCCGGAGGGTCCGCAGGATGCGGCACGCGATGGCGCCGCGGTTCGCGATGAGCACCTTCTGGAACACGGTCCGTACCCTCGCCCTCGGCCCTCAGGCCGGCGCATCCCACACGAGGAGCTGCACCGGCGTGGGGTCGTATCCGTTGCACGGGTTGTTGAGCTGGGGGCAGTTGGAGACGAGCACGAGGACGTCCACCTCGGCGCGCAGCTCCACGTACCGGCCCGCGCCCGAGATCCCGTCCTCGAACGTGAGCTTCCCGTCGGGCGTCACGGGCACGTTCATGAAGAAGTTGATGTTGCTCGCGAGGTCGCGCTTCGAGAGGGCCACGCCGGACCGGGCGATGCCGAGGAGGAAGGAGTCGCGGCAGGCGTGCATGAACCGCTTCTCGAGGGCGTAGCGGACCGTGTTGCTCTCGGCGGAGCACGCGCCGCCGAGCGTGTCGTGCCTGCCGCAGGTGTCCGCGACGATCGTGAGCAGCGCCCGGCCGGCGGTGGAGAGCAGCCGGGTCCCGGTGGTGAGGTAGAGGCTGCCCTGCGCGCGGATGGTGTCGCTCGCGCTGTACCGCTCCGCCGGATCGGCGGCGGCGTAGAAGAGGGTGTCCACCGCCTGGTTGCCCCTCAGGTCCACGATCCGGAGGCGCTGGCCCGCGCGGACGACGTGGACCCACGGCTCGCCCGCGGGGACCACCTCGTCGTGGACGGCGGTCGCCGGATCGAGGGCGCTCTCGACGAGGGCCGCGGTCATCGGAGCGCCCCCGCGCCGGCGAAGACCTCGGTGTTGTGGAACCCGCGGCCGTTCTCCGGGCAGGAGCGCCGGCACGGGTCGTCGGCGGGGGCCGGACCCGACCGCCACGCCGTGAGCAGGACGGGGCGCGGGCGGTACTCGGGATCGGGATCGAGCGGGTGCTGGCAGGTGGTGAGGGCGACGAGGCTGTCGAGCTCGAACCGCAGATCGACGTGGTCGCCCGCGCGCGCGTGGCGGGGATGGAACGTGAGCGCGCCGTCCTCGCCCGCGGTCACCTTGCTGAAGAGGTTCACCGGCTCGACCACGTCGCGGGCGGAGAGGCCCCACTTCGCCACCTCGTTCACGAGGCCGTCGCGGCCGTTCCGGTGGTACGCGTTGCGGTGCTCCTGGTAGCGGGCCACGCCGTACTTCGCCTCGACCAGCGCCCGGTCGGAGACGCCGCACAGCGGGTCGTTCCACCCCGCGGTGTCCTCGGTGATCGAGCACAGCACCCGCCCCATGTCGGAGTAGCAGACGTGGCCGGCGGTGAGCCGCGCGACGTGCTGCGCCTTGAGCGTGTCGGCCATGTTGTAGCGCTCGACCAGCGACTGGGAGTTGTAGAAGAGGATGGAGACGTTGGCTCCGTCGGCGCCGGCGGTGACACGGAGGGTGACGCCGCGCCGGAGGACGCCCGACCAGTGGGCACCGCCCGGCACGCCCTCCTGCCACAGGACCAGCGCGGGATCGAAGCGGGTCGCGGTCATGCCCCGGCCGGTCTGCAAGCGGTGCACCAGCGGTCCGGCGCGCGCGGCGGGCCTCCCGCCGGAGTTCCGGGAGCGCCGGGCGGCGCGGTGACCGGAACCGAGGCTGCGGCCGCTCCATCTCCGGGCAGCGGCGTCGCCGGGACGCCCGGTCCGGGCGCCCGGCGCTGCGC
>JAEYUE010000285.1 GCA_023433655.1 Pseudomonadota bacterium
GAAGTCGACGATCTCGGGGAACTGGCTCTGCAGCAGGGGGATGAAGACCTCGTTCAGGGCCTCGCCCAGCACCGAGGGTTCGTCCGGCGGGCGGCCGGTGAAGGTGGTCAGATAGATCGGGTCGCGGCGCATGGTGATGGCGCTGACCTGGAAGACCGGGAAGGTCTCGACCGAGTTGTAGTAGCCGGTGTGGTCGCCGTAGGGGCCCTCGGGCGCGTGCTCGTCGAGCAGGACGTGGCCCTCCAGCACGATCTCGGCCTGGGCGGGCACCATCAGCGGCACGGTCTTGCACGGGACCAGCTCGGCCTTGGCCCCGCGCAGCAGGCCGGCGAACTGGTATTCGCTGAGCGTGTCGGGCACCGGGGTGACCGCTGCGAGGATGGTGCCCGGATCGGCGCCGAGAACGACGGCGCAGGGCAGGGGCTCGGTCGGCCGCGCCTTGCGGTGACGGGCGTAGTGCTGGGCCCCGCCGCGGTGGGCCAGCCAGCGCATGATGGCCCGGTCCTTGCCGAGCACCTGCATGCGGTAGATGCCGAGGTTGAAGTCGTCCTCGCGGGCGTCGGACGGCCCCTTGGTGACCACCAGGCCCCAGGTGATCAGCGGGGCAGGCTCGCCGGGCCAGCAGCCCTGCACCGGCAGCTTCGTCAGGTCGATGTCGTCGCCCTTCAGCACGACCTGCTGGACCGGCGCGGACTTCACCACCTTGGGCCGCATCGACATGACGGTCTGGGCCAGCGGCAGCATCTCCATGGCGTCGCCGAGCCCGCGCGGCGGGGTGGGATTGCGCAGGAAGGCGAGCAGTTCGCCGACCTCGCGCAGTTCGGCGGCGGTGGTGCGGGTCTTCTTCTCCAGCGTCACGCCCATGGCGACGCGCTTCACCGTGCCGAACAGATTGGCGAGGCAGGGGATGGGATTGATCGAGCCGTCGGGCATGACCGGCTTTTCGAACAGCACGGCCGGGCCGCCGTTTCGCAGCAGCCGCGTCTGGATCTCGGTCATCTCGAGATGGGTCGAGACGGGTTCGGTGACCCGGACGAGTTCGCCTTCGGCTTCGAGCAGGGCGATGAAATCGCGCAGGGATTTGTAGGCCATGCGGCGAGGCTTAGGCGGGGCCGCGCCGGCTGTCACCTGCGGTCAGTAGGCGCGTGTGTCCGAGACCAGCGCCCACAGCGGCAGGCGCAGGGCGGCGGTGACGGCCCCGAGGGCGGCGGAGTCGAGGTGGCCGCGCCCGGCCTCGGCGCGGCGCAGGTCCTCGGGCGAGGCGTGCGCCGCCTCGGCGAGGTCTTCCAGCGACAGGCCGCGGGCCTCGCGCCAGCGCCTCAGACGGACGCCGACCGCCGCGTCCTGCGGGTCGACGCCGGGAAAGCCGTGGACGGAGCCCATGGCGGTTCTCCCTGCGCGCGGTCAGCCGCCGCGCTTCAGGCCCATTCTTGATCCCATTGGAAGGCGGGATCAATCCAGTCGCCGAGGCGGCCGTCGGGGCGGGCGAGGGCGTGGATGCGGTCCATCTCCTCAGCCGACAGCTGGAAGTCGAAGATGTCGAAATTCTCGGCGGCCCGGGATTCCTTCGCCGTGCGCGGAATGGCGATGACGTCCTGCTGGATCAGCCAGCGCAGCGTGACCTGGCCGGGCGTCTTGCCGTGGGCGCGGGCGATGTCCTGCAGGGTCGCGTCGCCGGCGACCTTGCCCTGGGCCAGAGGCGACCAGGCGGTGATCGAGGAGCCGAGCTCGCGCGCCATAGCCTTGAGCGTCGAGAGCTCGAGGTAGGGGTGGTACTCGACCTGGTTGGTGACCAGCCGGGCCGGCGACAGCGACTGGGCCCGGCGGAACTCGGCCGAGGGGAAGTTGGACAGGCCGATGGCCCGGGTCAGGCCGCGCTCCTTCGCCTCGTTTAGCGCCCCGAGCGTCTCCTCGAACGACGGCTTCGGTTTCGGCCAGTGCAGCAGCAGCAGGTCGGGGGTGAAGCCGAGGCTGGCGGCGGACTCCTCCGCCTGCTTCAGCAGGTCGTCGCGATGGAAGTGGTCGACCCAGATCTTGGTGGTCAGCCAGACGTCCTCGCGGGCCACGTGGCCGGCCTCGAGCGCGTCGCGGATGCCGTCGCCGACCGCCTTCTCGTTGCGATAGATCCACGCCGTGTCGATGTGGCGGTAGCCGATGCGCAGGGCCTCGGCGACCATGCGGCGGGCGTCATCCGGCTCGAGCATCCAGGTGCCGAAGCCGAGCAGGGGGATGCGGTTTCCGTCGACGGTGAGGGCGGGCTGTTCGGTCATGGCGGGCTCCGGAAGGCGGCCCCCACACCTAGGGGCGAGCGCCCGCCGATCAACGCCGGCGATAGGTGAAATCGTAGCCGGGGGCCCAGGTCGCGCCGCCGTCGGTCGAGGTTTCGCCGCGCTGACGTACTGATCCGTCCGGCTCCGGCGACACGGTCATCCGCTGGACCGAACCGGGCCGGCCGGGGGCCTCGAGCACCATGGCGCCGTCGCTAAGGCCGCCCTCGAAGACCGTCACCGCCCCGCCGCTGTCCATGTAGAACTGCCGCCAGACGCCGCCGCGGCGGGCGTCGAAGGTGCTGAAGCTGACGCCATGATAGGTCGTCGGGGCGCCGCCCGGGCCGATGGTCTGGCGGTAGTCCTCCTCGATGGCGCAGCCGCCGGCGGTGGAGGAGATGACGCTGCGGGCGACGACGATGTCCGAGCCGGTGGCGCGGACGTCCCAGTCACCGACCCAGAAGTTGAAGGCGCTGTGGTCGGCGTCGGCGCAGTCGACGGGCGGCGGCGGCGGCGCGGCGGGCGCGGTCTGGAGCAGCGCCGCGAACAGCATGGCCTGGATCATCTGTTGTCCTCCCAGGGGGAGGAAGCGCCAGGGCGGCGCGGAGGGTCAACTTAACGTGCGGTAATGCCGTCGGTCAGCCAGTCGAACATCTCGTCCCACAGCGGCTCCATACCCCGGCGGAAGGCCCCCTCGTGACCGATGCGGCGGACGCCGTAGTCGGCCGGCGCGCGCACCACGAACTCGCGCGGCGCGTTGGAATAGATCCACAGCAGGTCCCGGGAGGCAGCCGGGGTGGCGATCGGGTCGTCGGTGAAGATCCATGAGCGGATCGGGGCCGTCACCGCCCCGAAATGATGCGGCTGCAGCCGGTCGGCCAGCTCGTCCCGGAAATAGCCCGGCTTCAGGCACCAGCGTCGCCATGTCTCCCAGACGCCGCGCGGCAGGTCGGTTCCCGCCCACAGTCCTCCGCCCCGGATGTAGCCGCGCCGGGCCAGGCTCCACGGGCCGTAGCCGAACCAGAAGAACAGCTCGAGCGGATTGTAGGACCGGTGGTGCCGGCCCCAGTAACCGCTGCCGACCGAGACGAAGGCGTGGCGAACGATGCGCTCGTGGTTGGGCATGAAGCCGAGAAAATGGCCCCCGACGCTGTGTCCCACATGCACCACCGGCAGGTCGGGCGCGGCCTCGATCAGGGCGTCGAGCGCGGCGGGCATGTCGAGGCGACCCCAGTCGGGATAATCCATCTGCATCGTCGCCAGGTTGTCGGGGCGCGAGCCCGCGATGCCGCGGAAGTCATAGGTCAGCACCGCCGCGCCCTTGCCGGCGAGGCGCCGGGCGAAGCGGTCGTAGAAGCCCTTGGGAAAGCCCGTGCCGGAGCTGACCAGCACCGCGACGGTCGGCCGTTCGGTCGAGGCCAGCCGCATCGAGAGCGGGTAGCCGTCGGGGGCGGGGACGGTGAGGTCGCGGATAACGGGATCGGTCATCGAAGGGTCCGTAGTTATTCGCAACGCACCTAGCGCGATGACGCGACGTCAGGTCAAGCCTTGGAGGGCGCGGTCCGGTCGGCTAAAGGCGGCGGCTGATTTCGCCTGCGAGACCCCGCCATGACCGACGTCCTCCCCGACCGCCTCTGCGTCGACCCCGACAGCCCGTTCCACGACGCCGACCTGCTGGCCAAGGGGATCGGCGTGCGCTTCAAGGGCGAAGAGAAGACCAACGTCGAGGAATACTGCGTCTCGGAAGGCTGGGTGCGGCTGGCGGTGGGCAACCGCGTCGACCGCCGCGGCAAGGCCCTGACCGTCAAGCTGCAGGGGCCGGTGGAACCCTACATCAAGGGCGAGTAGCGCTAGCCGACCTTGCGGAATTCGACCTGCTCGGCGGCGCTGTCGAGGATGAGCGCCCCGTCCCGGAGGATGGTGGCGCGGGTCACCCTGTCCATGAAGTCGCCGAAGCGGTCTTCGAACGGACTGGTCACGCGCTCGCAGATCGGGGCCCTCGCCGGGGTGACCTCCATCAGCGGCCCGTCCTGGCGGTAGCGCCAGCCGGAGAAGACGCACTCATTAGCGTCGATGCGGCCGTCCGCAATGGTGATCTCGATGGGCGGCTGACCCGCGGGCGGCGCGGCGCCGTGGAAGAAGCGCAGCCGCCAGCGGCCCGTTATGTCGACCCTCGGGAGAGGCGGGGACGTTTCGAACGTCAGGCTGGCGTCCGGCCCGGTCAGGCGCAGCGTATCGTCATGCCGCTCGGCCGCCGTGACCGCCGACAGGGCGCCGCTGAATTCCGTTTCCCAGTCGGTCAGGCCCCGGGCGCACATGGCGCCGGGGTTGGCCCCCGTGACCACGAGGCGGCCGCCGTCCCATTCGTACCGCCGCCAGAATGGCACGCACTGCGACTGCGCCCGCAGGGTGAAGTCGCCGATCGTCAGGGTGATCGGGTGATGCCCGGCGCCGTCCGGGGGCGGGGCGGCGCGGCCGTTCATCTCCGTCAGGCGCCACTCGCCGCGCATGTCGACCGGCCCCGGAGCCGCGGCCGGCGAGGGCGGCGGCGCCTCGACGGCCGGCGGCGCCGGGCTGCAGGCGGCGAGGCACAGGGCGAGAACCAGAAGGCGCATGCCGACACAGCGAACGAACGGGACGGCGGTTTCGTGACGGCCGGAGATCGGCGGCGACAGGCCGCCTTGTCGGACTGCTGACAAAACTCGGGGCAACGCCGCTTCTCCCTCCGGCGCCTCCGGTCTAGGTTCTGGCCTCCTTGAGTCCTGGAGCCGCCGATGTCCCTGTCCGCCCGCCTTCTCGCCGCCAGCACGTTGGCGCTCAGTCTCGCCGCCGCGCCGGCGCTGGCCCAGGACGCCCGCACCGTCCGCGAGGCCGAACAGCTGCGCGACCGGGCGCTGCGGGACAATGTGGCCTACGAGCTGGTCGAGGAACTGACCACGCGCTTCGGACCGCGGCTGGCCGGCTCGGCGTCGGAACAGGCCTCGGCCCGCTGGGGCGCGGACAGGTTCCGCGCCATGGGCTTCGACAATGTGGCGATCGAGGAATTCCCGCTGGCCCTGTGGACGCGCGGCGAGGCCCGGGTGGAGATCCTGTCGCCCTTCCCGCAGCCGCTGCAGGTCGTGGCGCTGGGCGGCTCCATGGCCACGCCGGCCGACGGGATCGAGGGCGAGGCCGCGATCTTCGAGACCTACCAGCAGCTGCTGGACCAGCCTGAGGGCTCGCTGACCGGCAAGATCGCCGTGGTGCTGCAGGACACGGTGCAGGCCCAGGACGGCCGCGGCTACGGCGCCACCTCGCCGATCCGTGGCAACGGGCCGTTCGAGGCGGCGAAGCGCGGGGCGGTCGGCTATGTGCTGCGCTCGCTGGGCACCCACGACCACCGCTTCGCCCACACCGGGGCGACGCGGGTGGGCGAGGGGACCGTGCCGTCCTTTGCGATGAGCCCGCCCGACGCCGACCAGCTGCGCCGCATGGTGGCGATGAGCGACCAGCCGGTGCGCATGCGCCTGTTCTCGACCGCCGGCTTCACCGCCGACAGCCACAGCCAGAACGTCATCGGCGAGGTCCGGGGATCGGGCGCCGCCGACGAGGTCATCGTCATCGGCGGCCACCTGGACAGCTGGGATCTGGGCACCGGGGCGATCGACGACGGCGCCGGGGTGGCGATCACCGCCGCCGCTCTGAAGCTGATCGAGGACATGCCGCGCAGGCCGCGCCGGACCATCCGCGTCGTCTGGTGGGGCTCGGAGGAGGTCAGCCAGCCGCCGCCGGCGCAGGGCCTGGCCGGGGCGCGCTTCTATGCCTCGAGCCGCAGCGGCGAGATGGCCGATCACGTGGCGGTCAGCGAAAGCGACTTCGGAGCCGGGCCGATCTACAGCCTGAACCTGCCGGCCGGGGCGGCGGACACCGACTTCCGGCGCGCGGCGCAGGCGGTGCTGACGCCGCTGGGCGTGCTGTTCGACCCGGCCCCGGCGACCGGCGGCGGCCCCGACACCGGGCCCACGGTGGCGGCGGGCGTGCCGGCCTTCCGGCTGAACCAGGACGGCACCGACTATTTCGACACCCATCACACGGTCGACGACGTGCTGGACCGGATCGATCCGGAGGCGATGGACCAGAACGTCGCCGCGTGGGCCGCCTTCCTGTGGCTGCTGGCCAATTCCGATGTCGACTTCCGGGCGTTACGTCCGGCGCAGTAGACGACGGCCGCCCGCGAGCGTGGCGAAACTGGTAGACGCAAGGGACTTAAAATCCCTCGACTTCGGTCATGCGGGTTCGATCCCCGCCGCTCGCACCACGGCCGGACGAAGGCGAACCGGGACCGGCGCTGCGGCGTTGGCGTGAGATGACGCACGACCTGTTCGACGAGCCGGCCGAGACGATGGCCCGGGCCCTGATCGGGGCCGAGCTGGAGGTCGACGGGGTCGGCGGGGTGATCGTCGAGACCGAGGCTTACGACGTGTTCGACCCCGCCTCGCACAGCTTCGTCGGGCCGACCGGGCGCAACGCCCCGATGTTCGGGCCGACCGGGCGGGCCTACGTCTATCGCATCTACGGCCTGCACTGGTGTTTCAACGTGGTGTGCGACGCGGGCCAGCCGGGCAGCGCCGTGCTGGTGCGGGCGCTGGAGCCGCGCACCGGCCTCGACCTGATGCGCGAACGGCGCGGCGTGGCCGCCATTGAGGGGTTGTGCTCCGGCCCGGCCAAGCTGTGCGAGGCGCTGGGCATCGACGGGAGCCTGAACGGGCGGCCTCTGGGAGAGCCGCCGTTCGCGCTGCGGCTTCACGTGCAGCGGCCGGAGCTGGAGCAGGGCGCGCGCATCGGCGTCAGCAAGGGGGCGGAGACGCCGTGGCGGTTCGGGCTGAAGGGCTCCCGCTTCCTGAGCCGGCCGTTCCGGGCCCCGGCGATGTCGTCATGAGGATGTCGGCCAGTCCGATGGAGGCGAAGTCGCAGCCGGGGCTGCCGGCCGGCGACGGCTGGTGGTTCGAGCCCAAATGGGACGGCTTCCGCTGCCTGGCGTTCAAGGGCGCCGGTCGGGTCGAGCTGCTGGCCAAGTCGGGCAAGTCGCTGGCGCGGTTCTTCCCGGAGGTGGTCGAGCGGCTGGAGCGGCTGGAGGCGGAGAGCTTCATCCTCGACGGCGAGCTGCTGGCGCAGGCGGGCGACCGTTACGCCTTCGAGGCGCTGCAGCAGCGGCTGCATCCGGCGGAGTCGCGGATCCGCAAGCTGGCGGCGGAGACGCCGGCGACCTTCGTGCTGTTCGACATGCTGACGGACGTGGACGGGACGGACCTTCGGCCGGCTCCGCACCGCGAGCGGCACGCGCGGCTGGAGGCCTTCGTCGAGCGGTTCGGGGGGCGGCGGCTGACCCTCTCGCCGGGGACGGAGGATCCGGCGCTGGCCCGGGAATGGCTGGACGACGGCAAGCTGGAGGGGGTGGTCGCCAAGCGGCGCGACGGGCCCTACCTCGAGGGCGAGCGGGCCATGGTGAAGGTGAAGCGGCTGCGCTCGGCCGACTGCGTGGTCGGCGGTTTCCGCTATGCGAGCAAGGGCGGCCGCGTGGGCTCGCTGCTGCTGGGCCTGTACGACGAGGCGGACCGCCTGAACCACGTCGGCTTCACCTCGGCCTTCGCGGGGATCGACAGGGACGAGCTGACGCGGCGGCTGGAGGCGCTGCGCGGCGGGCCGGGCTTCACCGGCCGGGCGCCGGGCGGGCCGAGCCGGTGGTCGACGGAGCGGTCGGGGGACTGGGAGCCGCTGCGGCCCGAAGTGGTGGTCGAGGTCGGCTTCGATCACGTCTCCGACCAGCGCTTCCGGCACGGGACGAAGCTGCTGCGCTTCCGGCCGGACAAGGCGCCGGCGCAGTGCCGGATGGAGCAGCTGGAGTCGTGACCGCGGGCCAGTTCGACCTGTTCGCCCAGCCGCGCCCGGCCCTGCCGGAAGGGCTGCGATATGCGCCCGACGTGATCGCCGCAGAGGCTCAGGCCCGTCTGGTGCAGACGTTCACGGCCCTGCCGTTCGAGGCCTTCGACTTCCACGGCTTCAAGGGCAACCGGCGCATCGTCTCCTACGGCGGCCGCTACGACTTCTCCGCCAGCCGGCTGCGCGAGGCCGAGCCGATCCCGGACTTCCTGCAGCCGGTCCGGGAGGCGGGGGCGGCCTTTGCGGGGATGGAGCCGGAGGATCTGGTGCAGGCGATGGTGACCGAATACGCCCCCGGCGCCGGCATCGGCTGGCACCGCGACCGTCCGGAGTTCGACAAGGTGGTCGGGATGTCCTTCGTCTCGGAGGCGACGATGCGCTTCCGGCGGCGGCGCGGCGAGGGCTGGGAGCGGGCGGCGCTGCCGCTGGCGCCGGGCTCGGCCTATCTGCTCGACGGGCCGGCGCGGCGGGACTGGCAGCACAGCATCGCGCCGGGCGAGACGCTGCGCTATTCGGTGACCTTCCGCAGCCTGCGCTGAGGCTCAGCGCTTCTTGCCGAGCTCGGCGGCGATGTCCTTGATCATGCGGCCAGCCTTGCGGTGGGCCGTGACGATCTGGTCGCGGGTCACGCCCCAGCGCTTCATCCAGTATTCCACCGCCTGTCGTTCGGACAGGTCGAGCCGGTCCTTGTCGATGAAGCCGCGCTTGTCCTTGAGTCCGGCCATGGGTCATGCTCCTGCGGCGGTCCCGCGCCGCGGACGGCAGCCTAGCGCATAACTTCGTGTTTCGCCGGGTGAACCGCCCTTACCCGCGGGCGGTTTGGGAGGCACAAGGGGACATCGTCCCCACCGGCCGCATGGATATTCGATGAAGAGAGCCCGGCGCGCGCGCATCGTCGCCACCCTGGGGCCCGCCTCGCGGGCGCCCGGCATGGTCAAGTCCCTTGCCCAGGCCGGGGTGGACGTGTTCCGCCTGAACTTCAGCCACGGCTCGCACGAGGACCACGCGGCGGCGCTGAAGGCGGTGCGAGGCGCGGAGCTGGCGCTGAAGCGGCCGCTGGGCGTGCTGGCCGACCTGCAGGGGCCCAAGCTTCGGCTGGGCAGGTTCCGGGACACCGAGATCGAGATCGGGCCGGGACACAGGATGCGCCTCGACCTCGACCCCACGCCGGGCGACGCGACGCGGGTGCAGATGCCGCATCCCGAGATCTTCAGGGCCCTGCGCACCGGCATGCTGCTTCTGCTCGACGACGGGCGGGTGCGGCTGCGGGTCGGCGAACGCACTGACGAATGGGCCGACGTCACCGTCGAGAGCGGCGTGAAACTGTCCGACCGCAAGGGCGTGGCCGTGCCCGAGGCGGTGATCCCGGTCTCGGCCCTGACGCCCAAGGACCGCGAGGACCTGGCCTTCGCCCTGCGGATCGGCGTCGACTGGGTGGCGCTGAGCTTCGTGCAGAAGGCCGAGGACATGGCCGAGCTGAAGCAGATCGTGAAAGGCCGCGCCGCCTGCCTGGCCAAGATCGAGAAGCCGCAGGCCCTGGCCGAGCTGGAGAGCATCCTCGACTACTGCGACGGCGTCATGGTGGCGCGCGGCGACCTGGGGGTGGAGTTGGACCCCGAGGAGGTGCCGGTGGCGCAGAAGCAGATCCTGCGCGCGGCGCGCCAGCGCGGGGTCCCGGCCATCGTCGCCACCCAGATGCTGGAATCGATGACCAGCGCCCCGGCCCCGACCCGGGCCGAGGCCTCGGACGTGGCCAACGCCGTCTACGAGGGCGCCGACGCCCTGATGCTGTCGGCCGAGACAGCGTCGGGCGACTATCCGCTGGAGGCGGTCGGCATCATGAACCGGATCATCGAGCGGGTGGAGCGCGACCCGCTGTGGCCCGGCCTGATGGACGCCGAGCACGCCGGCATGGACGAACATGACGTCGACGCCCTGGTGGCGGCGGCGCGCAAGGCGGGCGAGGCCCAGTCGACGGCCTGCATCGTGGTGTTCACGACCCTGGGCGGCACGGCGCGGCGGATGGCGCGCGAGCGGCCGCTGCAGACCGTGCTGGCGCTGACGCCGAAGCCCGAGACGGCGCGGCGGCTGGCGCTGGTCTGGGGACTGGAGCCGCGGCTCAGCCGGGAGCCCGCCTCGCTGGAGGAGGTCACCGACGACGCGGTCGAGAAGGCCGTCGAGTTCGGCCTGGCCGAGCCGGGTCAGCGCCTGCTGATCCTCGCCGGAACGCCGTTCGGCGCGCCGGGGGCTGCGAATCTGCTGCGTCTGGCGCATGTTCCGATGAAGGCGAAGCGCTGACGGGTCATCCGCCGCCGCTTCGGAGGCGGTCGGCATGATCAAATACATCGGTTCGAAGCGCGCCCTGCTGACGGAGATCGTTGGCGCCGTCTCGGCCGCCCTGCCGGACGGCGGGACCGTCTGCGACCTGTTCTCGGGCACGGCGCGGGTCGGGCACGCGCTGAAGAGGGCCGGTTTCCGGGTCTGGTCGAACGATCACAACGCCTACGCCCACGTGCTGGCCACGGCCTATGTGCAGGCCGATCGGGAGCGCTGGCTGGACAAGGCGGAGCGGGTGCTGGCCGACCTGCGGGCTGTGGCGCCGGAGCCGGGCTGGTTCACCAAGGCCTTCTGCGAGGACGCGCGCTATTTCACGCCGGAGAACGGGGCGCGCATCGACGCCATGCGCGACCGGATCGCGGGCATGGCGCTGGAACCCGAATTGGAGGCGATCGCCCTGGTCAGCCTGATGGAGGCGGCGGATCGGGTCGACTCAACGGCCGGGCTGCAGATGGCCTATATGAAGCGCTGGGCCAGCCGGGCGCTGAAGCCGCTGGAGCTGCGGATGCCCGACCTGCTGCCGGGCCCGGCCGAGGGACCGTGCCGGGCGACCCGGGCCGACGCGGTGGCGATCGCGCCGGAGATCGAGGCCGACCTCGTCTATCTGGACCCGCCCTACAACCAGCATTCCTATTTGGGGAACTACCACTGCTGGGAGAGCCTGGTGCTGTGGGACAAGCCCGAGACCTACGGCGTGGCCAACAAGCGGATCGACGTGAAGACGCGCAAGAGCGCGTTCAACAGCCGGCCCGGCATCGCGCCGGCGCTGCAGGCGGTGATCGAGGGGCTGAAGACGCCCAACCTGATCGTGTCGTTCAACGACGAAGGCTGGCTGTCGCGCGACCAGCTGGTGGAGATGCTGTCCGCGCGCGGCGAGGTGCAGGTGATCGAGATCGCCCGGCCACGATACGTCGGGGCCCGCATCGGCATCCACAATCCGAAAGGCGAGAAGGTCGGGGCCGTCGGCCGGCTGAGGAACGTCGAATACCTGTTCGTGGTCGGCGAACGGCGGCTGGACCTTGCCGACGCCGCATGAGCGCGAGCGTACGGAACGGCCGCGAGTCCGGCTCGTTCTGTGGGGCATGGAACAGATGACCCTCACCCCCTCGCGCCGGCTGCAGGCGCGCCAGGCCTACGGCCGGGCGGTCGACGTCTTCGAACCCGTCGCCTGGCGTCCGCCCTCGCCGTCCCGTTTCGATGTCCGCGTCGCCAATGATGTGACGTCGCAGGTCCAGCCGGAACCGTCCGATCTGTCGGAGCTGCGAGACGGCGTTCCCGCCTGGCTGACCGTCACTCTCGGGGGCGTGGTCGCCGCCCTCGCCGGCGCCCTGCTGGGCGGGGCGCTGCACATCTAGGTTTCGAGCAAGGCCCGGATCGGGGCCCAGCCGCGCCGATGGGCCGGGCAGGGGCCGAGGTCCCTCAGCGCCTGCTGGTGCGCCGGCGCATTGTAGCCCTTGTGCGAGGCGAAGCCGTAGCCGGGGTATTCCTCGTCCATGGCGATCATCAGCCGGTCGCGCGCCGTCTTGGCCAGAATCGACGCCGCCGCGATCGACAGCGACAGGCCGTCGCCGCCGACCACCGTCTGCACGTCGCAGGGCAGGCGAAAGCGATAGTTGCCGTCGACCAGCGCCGCCGCGGGCTGCACCGTCATCGCCTCGATGGCCCGGCACATGGCCAGGCCGGTGGCGTGCAGGATGTTGAGCTCGGCGATCTCCTCGACCGAGGCGAAGCCGACGCCCCAGGCCACGGCGCGGGCCTTGATCTCGATCTCGAGGATCTCGCGCCGCTCGGCGGTCAACGCCTTGGAGTCGTCGATGCCCTCGGGCAGGTCGTCGTGACTGAGGATGACGGCCCCGGCCGCCACCGGTCCCGCCCACGGACCCCGTCCCGCCTCGTCGACGCCGCAGACGAGGCCCCCGCACGACTGGATCAGCACCGTCTCAAGCGCGAGCGTGGGGAAGGCGCGCGCGGCCTTCGGCGGCGCCTTGGCCGCGGCCTTGCCCTTGGCCGGTTTTTTCACGGGGGTCTTCACAGGTCGGCCATCGCACGAACCTGCCGATGACGGAAGCACTCGACGCCGTGATCGTTGACCATGCCCACAGCCTGCATGAAGGCATACACAATCACGGGGCCGCAGAAGGTGAAGCCGCGCTGCTTCAGCGCCCTGGCCATGGCCTCTGACCCGGGCGTGGCGACCGGCCGGGCGCCGCTGTCGGGCCAGTGGTTCTGGATCGGGGCGCCGCCGACGAACGACCACAGCCAGCCGGAGAAGTCCTCGCCGCTGTCCCGCATCTCCAGCCAGATGCGCGCGCCCTTGATGGCGCTGTTGATCTTGGCCCGCGAGCGGATGATGCGCGGGTCGCCCAGCAGCCGCTCGATGTCCGCCTCGCCGTAGGCCGCCACCTTCTCCGGGTCGAACCCGTCGAAGGCGTCGCGCATCCCCTCGCGCTTCCGCAGGATGGTGATCCACGCCAGCCCGGCCTGGAAGCCGTCCAGCACCAGTTTCTCCCACAGGGCGCGGGCGTCGTATTCGGGCACGCCCCACTCCTGGTCGTGATAGGCGACGTAGAGGGGATCGGTCCCGCACCAGGCGCAGCGGTGGAGTGAGTCGGGCATGGGGGCAGGGTAGCGGCTCGGAGGCGCACGCGCAGCGCGCCTCGTGACGCCAACGCGGGCAGGCCCACCGCGCAACGGCGCCCCGCAGCCCGTTCAGGGGTGGACAAGCGGGGCCGCAGGCCGAACAAGGGGGCTTCCATTCAAGGAGGAACTCTTATGCGTATCGCCATTCTCGCCGTCGCCGCCACCGCCCTGACCCTGGCGGCCTGCTCGCAGCAGACGGAAAACAACGCCGCTGAAACCGCCGACGCCGCCGGCGAGACCGTCGCCTCGGCCGCCGAGGACACCGCCGCCAACGCCGACGCCGCCGCGGACACCACCGCCGCCGCCACCAACGAAGCGGCCGAGAACGTCGACGCGTCCGTCCAGACGCCGGCCGAGACCCCCGCCCACTAAGCGACGGGGCCTGCCCATCCGAAACGCGCCCGGGGTCAGCTCCGGGCGCGTTTTTCGTTTCAGAGGCCTGTCCAGTCGGGGCGCCGGACCGTGACCGGACGCCCCTCCACCGTCAGGGGGCCCTCCAGCCGGTCGAGCCGGAGCAGGGCCATGGCCGCGCCCTCGAGGCCGCTCAGCACCTCGCCCGCACGCAGGTCGCCGTTCAGCACCTCGGCGCCGAAGGGCGGGGGCGGGCCGTCGAAGGCCAAGGGCAGCATGCGGTTGCGGATGGCGCCGCGGCGCTTCATGCGCGAGGTGGTCTCCTGGCCGACGAAACAGCCCTTCTGGAAGTCGATGCCGTTGAGGAGGTCGAAGTTGGCCTCGATCGGATAGGTCTTGTCGGACGGGGCGTCGACCGTGGGGTCGGGGACGCCGAGGGCGAGGCGGTGGGCCTGCCAGTCGGCTTCGGTGGAGTCGGTCGCCATGTCGCCGCCGTAGCGGCGGCCGCCCAGCGCCGGCAGGCGGGGATCGGTGGTGAAGCCCTCCACGATGTCGGGCCAGCAGACGAACACCGGGCGGTCGTCGGCCTCGACCGCGACGTCGGCGCGGAGCCTGTACATCGCCAGGCGCTGCAGCAGGGCGTCGCGACGGTCGGCCGCGACGTCGAGGAGGACGCCGCCGGCCTCGCCCTTCAGGAAAAGGTCGAACATCAGACGGCCGGGCGGGGAGAGCAGGGCGCCGAAGCGCAGTTCGCCCTCGGCGAGGGTCTCGACGTCCTGGGTCAGCAGATTGTGCAGGAAGGGCCGGGCGTCGGGGCCGGAGACGCGGATCAGGGCGCGGCTGTCGAGGCGGGCGATGCGAGAGGTCATCCGATCCAGATAGGGCCTCTCGCGCCTGTGGACCACAGCGGTTGATCGCTGCTGGTGCGGCGAGAATCCGTATACGGTCCAACCATGACGGGCCGGTTTCCCATCCTGTACATCGCCGAGGCGGGCGCGCAGGACGCGGTGCTGTCCAGCGGGGTGCTGGCGTATCTGGTCGAGGCCATGCCGCAGGCGCGGTTCACCGTGGTCGGCTCGCCCGCCAGCGCGCCCCTGTTCGCCGACACGCCGCGGCTGGACCGCTTGCTGGTGCTGGAGAAGGAGAGCCGGCTCGACTGGTTCGGCCTGTGGAACCAGGTGCGGTCGACGCGCTGGGGGCTGGTCGTTGACATGCGCGGGTCGAAGCTGTCGGGGCGGCTGAAGCGGCAGAAGCGGGCCGTGCGCGGCGAGCGCGAGCCGGGCGTGCACGCCGTCGAACTGGCGGCCCGCGTGCTGCAGCTGGAAGAGGTTCCGGCGCCGCGGCTGTTCGTCTCCGAGGCGACGCAGTCCGCCGTCGACGCTTTGATCCCGCCGGCCGACGGGCCGACCCTGGCCGTCGGGCCGGGCGCGGAATGGATGGGCCGGCAATGGCCCGCCGAACGGTTCGCCAAGGTCGCCTCCAGCCTCGTCGGCGAGGGCGGGCCGCTGGAGGGCGGCCGGGTGCTGGTGGTCGGCGCCGAGGCCGACCGTGACGCCGCCCATGTCATCCGCCTGTCGCTGCCGCGCCATCGGACGATCGAACTTCAGGGCCGGCTCAGCCCGCTGCAGGTGGTGGCCGCCGTGGGGCGCTGCCCCCTCTATCTGGGCGGCGACTCGCTCTGGACCGACCTGGCGGTGGCCTCCGGGACCCCGGTGGTGGCGGCCTACGGTCCCTCGGACGAGGCCGAGCGGGGGCCGTGGAACGGGATCGCGGTGCGCGGACCGCGTTCCGTGGACGAATACCGCAAGATCGATCCGCGCCTCGACCAGGCCATCCTGCACATGAACGACCTGCCGGCCGAGCGCGTCCTCAAGGCGGCTCGCAAACTGCTGGCCGAGCGCGTAAACGCCGGGGCATGACCCGCACCTATGACCTGATCGTTCGCGGCGGCGACGTCGCCAACCACGCCGGGCACGGCCGCGCCGACGTCGGCGTGATCGACGGCCGCATCGCCTTCATCGGCGACCTGTCGCAGGCCTCGGCCGGCGAGAGCTTCGACGCCGCCGGCCTGACCGTCCTGCCGGGCGTCATCGACACCCAGGTGCATTTCCGCGAGCCGGGGCTGGAGTGGAAGGAAGACCTCGAGACCGGTTCGCGCGCGGCGGCGCTGGGCGGCGTCACCGCCGTGTTCGAGATGCCGAACACCGAGCCCAACACCACCGATCCGGACACGCTGCAGGACAAGCTGGACCGGGCGCGGGACCGGATGTGGACCGACCACGCCTTCTACATCGGCGGCACCCACGAGAACGCCCGCTTCCTCGGCGAGCTGGAGCGGCTGCCGGGCTGCTGCGGGGTCAAGGTGTTCATGGGCGCCTCGACCGGCACCCTGCTGGTCGCCGACGACGAGGGGGTGCGCGAGGTGCTGCGCCATGTGAAGCGCCGCGCCACCTTCCATTCCGAGGACGAATACCGCCTCGCCGAGCGCCGTCCCCTGGCCCGGGCCGGCGACTGGACCAGCCATCCCGAGGTGCGCGACCCCGAGAGCGCCATACTGTCGACCCGCCGCCTCGTCCGGCTGGCGCAGGAGACCGGCGCCCGCATCCACGTGCTGCACGTCACCACGGCGGAGGAGATCGACTTCCTCAGCCATCACAAGGACGTCGCCACGGTCGAGGTCACGCCGCAGCACCTGACCCTCGACGGCGACGAGGCCTACGAGCGGCTCAAGGGGCTGGCGCAGATGAACCCGCCGATCCGCAATGCGCCGCACATCGCCGGCCTGTGGCGCGGCATCGAGCAGGGCGTCGCCGACGTGCTCGGCTCCGACCACGCCCCGCATACGCTGGAGGAGAAGGCGCGGCCCTATCCGGCCTCGCCCTCGGGCATGCCCGGCGTGCAGACCCTTGTCCCGGTGATGCTGACGCACGTCGCCAACGGCCGCCTGACGCTCGACCGCTTCATCGATCTGACCTCGCATGGGGCCAATCGCGTGTTCGGCATCGCCGGCAAGGGCCGCATGGCCGAGGGTTACGACGCCGACCTGACCATCGTGGACCTGAAGGCGAAGCATGTGCTGAGGCACGCGGACATGGCCACCCGCTCGGGCTGGACCCCGTTCGACGGCATGGAGTGCACCGGCAAGGCCATGGCCACCATCGTCCGCGGCCGGGTGGTCATGCGCGACGGCGAGCTGCAGGGGGCGGCCCACGGCCGCCCGGTGCGGTTCCAGGAGACCCTGGCCTGACGGGAACTTCCTGACTCCCCGGCGATTCCGTCAGGGCGAAAGGAGCTTCCCATGAGCAAGCGCGAACTGATCGAGCCTACCCCCGGCGACAAGCGGTACGCCCGTCGCGACGACGAGGGCCGCTTCACCGAGATGGTCGACGTCGGCAAGTCGCTGTCGCAGGACCAGAAGCGGCAGGCGAAGCATGAGGCGCCCAAGGGCCAGGGCGACCGCGGCGACCGCCGCCACTGACTTTGTGGAGCGGCATCCGGGCCGGGCCGGACTGGGTCCGACCCGACCGGTATCACTCTAGCGCGGCTGAAGGATGAAGCCGGCGACGGCGTCGACGACGCCGGGGGCCAGCGGCAGGGCCGGATCGCTGTAGGTGGCGATGTTGGCTGCGCGGTCCGCCGGCGCGACCTTCAGCACGTGGTTGACGCCGTCCCACAGCACCAGCTTCGCGTCCGGCCGGGCCGCCGCCAGCGCTTCGGCGTCGGCGACCGTGGTCTGGAGGTCGGTCACGCCCTGTCCGATCATCACCGGCCCGTCCCAGGCGGCGATCAGGGCGGCGGGGTCGAGCTGCAGCCACGAGATCAGATAGGGCTGCACCGAGGGCCGCAGCAGGGCCGCCAGCATCGGCGGGGTGTCGTCGACGGTGCGGCCGGCCTCCAGTTCGGCGAGGGCGTGGAAGGCCTGGCTGCGCAGGGGCTCGGGCAGCTGAGGGCCGAGCTGCTCCTCCAGCACCACCCGGGCCGGGCGGCCGGCGCCGGACAGCAGCACCAGGCCGCAGACGCCGGGAGGGTCGTCCGCCGTGGCGGCGAGCGCGACCAGCGCGCCTTCGCTGTGCCCGATCAGCCAGGCGCAGGGCTGGCCGGTGCGGGCGGCGGCCTCGGCCGCCCAGGCGCGGGCGTCCTCGACATAGTGGGAGAAGCGCAGGTCCGTTTCGGAGACGGCGGCCGAGGCGCTTTGGGCGATGCCGCGCTTGTCCGCCCGCAAGGTGGCGATCCCTTCCCCGGCCAGCCCCTCGGCCAGCAGCCGATAGGTTCCGGCGGCGATGCCCAGAGCGCTGTTCCCGTCGCGGTCGGTTGGACCCGAGCCGGGCAGGATGACGGCCACGGCGCGCGGATCGTCAGGCGTCAGCAGGGTCCCGTGCAGGGGCGCGGGTTCGGTCGGCAGGGTCACCTCGATGGCGACCGGATCGGCCATCAGGGCGGCGGCGAGGAACAGGCTGAGCATGGCGGGCTCCTTTGGCGGAGGGGTCAGAAGGGCTGGCGGTCGGGATCGGTGCGCCACACGCGCCAGCTTTCGACGACGGCGAGCAGGGCGGCGAGCAGCACCGCGCCGATCAGGAACCGGTGGCCGAGGGGCTGGGGGGCGACGGGCGCGGCGGCGAGGCCGACGAGGCCGATCAGGAAGAACAGTCGCCCGGCGAGGCGGTTGGATCGTTCCCAGGCGAGGCGGCTCTTGTAGCTCCACGGGGTGCGGACGCCGGCGATGGGGTTGGCGCCCACCCGGCCGAGGACGGCGCCGATGAGCAGGAAGAGGGCGGCGAGGCCCGCCATGGGGACGGCCGAACCCAGCGAGGTCAGACCGGTCACGCTGGACACGCCGGCGAACAGGGTGGCTCCGCAGAAGCTGATCAGGACCAGCACCTGTCCGAAAC
>JAEYUE010000327.1 GCA_023433655.1 Pseudomonadota bacterium
GCCCAGGGGCAACGTGCCGAAATCGGCGCCCTGAACGCCGTCAAGGACAGCCTGAACCGCGGCCAGTCGGCCGTGGACGTCAGCCTGGCCGCGGGGGAAAGCGTTTCCGACCTGCTGATTCAGCTGAAGGAAAAAGCCCTGGCCGCGACTGACACGTCGCTCACCACGGCCGCGCGCAACGCCCTGAATGAAGACTTCACCTCGATCCGCGACCAGATCGCCACCGTGGTGGAGAACGCTTCGTTCAACGGCGTCAATCTGCTCGATGGCTCGTCCACCGCCGGTTTCCAGGCGCTGGCCAACGTTTCGGGCTCGACCATCACGATCAACGACGAGGACATGAGCCTCTCCGGTTCGATCGTGACGCTCGCCGCGACGGCGGAGATCGACACCTCGACGAACGCCACCAATGTTCTGGCTGACGTCAACGACTCCATCGCCAACGTGTCGGCTTCGCTGGCGCGTCTCGGCACCGGCTCGAAGTCGCTGGGCACCCATCTGAGCTTCGTCGGCAAGCTCCAGGACACCCTGGAAGCCGGCGTGGGCAATCTGGTGGACGCCGATCTGGCCAAGGAAAGCGCCCGGCTGCAGTCCCTGCAAACCAAGCAACAGCTGGGTGTGCAGGCGCTGTCGATCGCCAACTCCTCGACCTCCATCCTGCTCGGACTGTTCCGTTAAGGATCGACCGGGAGGGCGGGATCTCAGGATCCCGCCCGACCGATCCGGGCCGCACCACGGAGACGCCGGCCAGTCGCCGGCGGAAGGAGAGATGCAGAGCAATGCCAGGATAGATCCGACCGGCGCCGCCGCCGTTCAGCCCGCCGCCGCGTCGACCGCGAGCGGCGATTTCCACGATTCCAGGTTTGCGCAGGAGGCCGAGCGCGCCGCCCGCTATCGCCTGGTCATCGAGGAGGGGCCCCAGTCGGGATCCTTCATCTACAAGACCCTCGATCGGGTCACCGGAGAAGTGATCAAGCAGCTGCCGCGCGAACAGGTCGTCGACCTGATGCAGGCAGCCCAGTACAGCGCCGGGTCGGTGATCGACACCAAGGCCTGACGCCGCAGCGTATTCGCAAGACCCGCCGCGCAGGAGCGATCCGCGCGGTTAAAATGCGTGGCTATCGGCCGTTAACCATGTGTGCACGGTTCGTCTCCTAGCCTTGGCCAAACCTGAAAGGCCGAGTCGGATGACGAACAGCGTCCACACCAACACTTCCGCCGCCATCGCGCTGCAGAATCTGACGCGCACCAATGATCGCCTCGGCGACGTCCAGAGCCGCATCTCGACCGGGCTGAAGGTGCAGGGGGCCAAGGACAACGCCGCCATCTGGGCCATCGCCCAGCAGCAGCGCGCCGATGTCGGAGCGCTGAGCGCGGTCAAGCAGAGCCTCGACCGGGCGACCTCGATCGCCGATGTCGCCCTGTCCGCCGGCGAGTCGGTCTCGGACCTGCTGAACCAGCTGAAAGAGAAGGTCGTCGCGGCCAAGGACTCCTCGCTGAAGACCCAGTCCCGCGAGCTGCTCGACGCCGACTTCCAGGCCCTGCTTCGCGCGATCTCCTCGGCCGTCGAGAATGCGACCTTCGACGGCGGCAACATCCTCGACGGCAGCCTGACGACCGGGATCCAATTCCTGGCCAACGCCGACGCCACCTCCTTCGTCACGCTTTCAGCCAAGGATCTCAGTCTCGGCGGCGCGATTATCGAACTGTCGATGTCCGACAGCCTGCTGACCCTGACGGGCGCGACACAGGCCCTGACGCGCCTGGACGACTCGATCACCCAGCTGAACGCCTCTCTGGGCGAAATCGGCGCCCAGGCGAAGCAGATCGAGGCGCACCAGAACTTCGTCACCAAGCTGGTCGACACCCTGGAGTCCGGAATCGGCAACCTCGTGGACGCCGACCTCGCCAAGGAGAGCGCGCGGCTGCAGGCCCTGCAGGTTCAGCAGCAGCTGGGGGCGCAGTCCCTGTCGATCGCCAACCAGGCGCCGCAGATCATCCTGTCGCTGTTCCGCGGCGGCTAGATCCGGGCGCTGCGGGCGCCGGAATGACCGATGTGCACGGGGCCTGGCCGCCGCCGTTGGGCGCGGGGGCCGAATCCGTAAAGGGCGAGCAGCGATCTCAGGGTTTCGGCGAAGGCAGACATGACGCACGTCTCCTGCTTCTGCGGCGAAGGCTGAACCCCCGCCGTCAGCCATTGTTCCCTGAGTCGCGGTCGGTGTCGCTCCGCGGCCTGATGTTAAGGTCCCGTTACCGCCGCTCCGCCACACTGGCCGCCGGGAGCGCCGCGTGATCGACAACAGCTATCTTCTCGGACTCTTCGGCGGTGCGGCCTCCACCTCGCTGACCCCGACGACGACGGCCGCGCTGAACCAGGCTGCGCGCAAACAGCCGACGCCGCCGTGGTCGAGCAGCGCCGAACCGCCCAAGGCCGACGCCCTGGTCCGGGCGGCGCTCGGCGGCCGCAGGTTCATCAACGAGGACGCGGCCCGGCTCGACGTGAAGAGCGCGTCGGCAGACTACCGGAAGCTCTTCGCCCTCTACCAGGGACTGGACACGCTGAACGCCCTCGCGAACCGCTCAAGGATCGAGGGGGTCGGCGAGCTCGAGTTGGCTCAGCTGGACAGGCGGTTCGCCGCCGGCCTGGCCGAGGTCGGATCGTGGCTGTCGGCCACGGAATTCGACGCCTTCCGCATGGTCCAGGGCACGTCGAAGATGACCAGCAAGACGACGGCCGCCGTGCCGCGGGACAGCGCGCAATCCGTCACCGGCCCCATCCATGAGGGTTCGGTCGATACGCCGGTCGCCGCCTTCCAGGGCGACACCCGCTTCAACATGACGATCAGGGTGCCCGTCGGCGTCGACGGCTCCCAGACCACGACGGTGGCGATCGACCTCGCGGACATGGGCGCGACGCCGCGCACCCTCGACAACGTCCTCAGCCACATCAACGGCAAGCTGGAAGCCGCCGGCTTCCAGACCCGCCTCGGACGGGAGCAGATCAAGGCCGAGGCGAAGACCCTGCAGGTCAACGGCAAGACCGTGACCCTTCCGGCGGGACCCGACCGGTGGGCCCTCGTCATCCGCGGCGCCTCGACCGAGACGGTCGGGTTCGACGCCGCAGAGACCTCGGACGCCGTCTATGTCGTTCAGTCGGCGGGCGCTGGCGGCGCGAACCAACTGCTGAAGTTCCAGAGCGACGGCGGCGCCGCCCCGGAGCCGACGACCGGCGGCGTGGGGGAAACCCATTGGGTCCAGGGCCGCCTATCGCAGGACGCCCTCCCCGCGGGGGTCGAGGCGGTCCGGGCCAGCGCCGTCGGCCCCGACGGCTCGCTGTGGATCGTCGCCGACGTCGCAGCAGGGCCCGACACCCAGCCGATCAAGGGGGGTCAGGACGTCGCCCTGATGAGATTCGACACGGCCGGACGCCTGGTGGCGACACGGACGCTCGGCGCCGCCTCCACCGCAAGCGGCTACGCCATCGCCGTCAACGCGGACGGTGAGGTCGCCGTGGCCGGTTCCGTCATCGGGGCCCTCAACACGACGACGGGTGACGCCGGCAAGACGGGCGAGCAGGCGGACGTCGCCGACAGCTTCGTCACCGTGTTTGACAAGGACGGCCAGGAGCTGTGGACGCAGCGCCGGGGCGCCCGCGCTGCGGACGAGGCCACCTCGGTCGGCTTCGGCGCAGACGGAACGGTCTATATCGCCGGGCGCGCGAAATCAGCCGTGGCCGGCGCCTCGGCCGTCGGCGGCTGGGACGGCTATGTGCAGGCCTTCAGGGCGGGCGAGCCCTATCCGACAGCGGGAATCGTCTCCGGCGCCGTGGCGACCCGGCAGTTCGGAACCGCCGCCGACGACGGCGTCGACGCCATGGTCGTCGACGGCTCCAGCCTCTACACGGCCGGCGTCGAGGACGGGCGCGCGGTCGTGCGTCGTTTCTCCCTCGATGCGGACGGCGTCCCCACCCTGGCGTCGACCCGGGACCTCGGCGCGATCAGCGGCGAAATCGGCGGGCTGTCGGTCTCGGGCGGCAAGGTCATCGTCACCGGCGCCAGCCGGGACAGCGGGCTTTCAGCGGGCGCCGTCACCGTCGCCCATTCCGGCGGCAAGGACGTCTTCGTCGCCGCCCTCGAGGCCGACCTCACCCCCTCGGGCGCCGACCGGCTGAGCTGGTACGGCGGGGCCGGGGACGACAGCGCCGCCGACGTCAAGGTGCATGGCGGCAAGGTCTGGATCACCGGCGTCGCCGATCGGGACCCGACCGCGGACCCGGAGGACCCGTCCCGGGGGTATCTGGTCCGGCTGGATCCCCTCACCGGCGCGGCCGAGTACCAGAGAAGCTGGTCAGGCGACGGCGACCAGGCGCGCCCGATGACGCTGGCCGTCGCTTCGGACGGCGCCAGCGTTCTGGACCGGCTGGGCCTGCCGAAGGGCGAGATCGCCCAGAGCGATTCGAAGCGGCTGGTCGACGCCACCTCCCTGCGCGTCGGCGACCGGTTCTACGTCAGTCCGGCCGATGGCGGCCGTTCCGTACCGGTGACCATCGTCGCCAAGGACACCCTGGCCACCTTGGCCCGCAAGATCGAGATCGCCTCAAATGGCCGGCTGAAGGTCACGGTGGCGTCCGAGGGCGGCTCGGTGACCGGGATGGATGGCGAGGTGGCCGCCACCACCGGCGGGTTTCAGCGACTGTCGATCATGGCCCGCGACGGCCGGGCCGGCGCTGTCCTGACCGCGGGCGAGACCGGGCGCGACGCTCTGGCCGGCCTTGGTCTGTCCCCGGGTTTCGTCGGCCCGACGAGCGGCGACGATGTTCGCAGGACCTTCGGGCTCGATCTGCCCGCGGGGCTCAGGCTGAAGGACGCCGCGGCGGCGAGGACGGCGGGTGAACGCCTGCAGGCGGCCATGAAGGCGGTTCGGGACGCCTACCGCTCGCTGGATCCGGCGACCAGCCTTGCTGCCGCCGCTAGCGGGCCGGTCCCGGCCTATCTGTCCACTCAGCTCGCCAACTACCAGGCCGCCCTGGCGCGCCTCGGCGGCTAGCCGAACCCGGACGAAGGCCGTTGACGGCGCATGTCCCGGCGGGGTTATTGGACTCCCCAGCCGCGCGAGCCTTCCATGCCCCGAGACAACCGCATCCTTATCGCCATCGGCGCCGGCCTCGCGGTTCTGGCGGCCGTCGCGATCGCGCTGCTGTTCTCTGCGGGTCGTGATCGCGACCCGGCCCCGCCGCCGGCGGCGCAGGGCGGACTGACGGTCGACGTCGCCGACGCCCCGGAGCTGAACACCGCCCGCGAGCTGCGCTGCTACGTCGACGGACAGTTCATGGGCATGGCGACCCTGGCCGATTGCGCCCGCCGCAACGGCGTGGCCACCGACGCCCTCGATGTCGGCGTTGACGAGACGGGCGCGCTGGTCGCCCTGCCGGCCGTCCCCATGATCGAACCGCCGGTCGACGTCGCGGTCGGAGGGGTCGAGCAGGAGCCTGCGGTCGTCCAGGCGGAGCAGCCCGCAGCGCCGGCGACCGGGGCCCAGTGCCTGCGCCATACCGGCTCCGACTGGAGGGCCGTCTCGTCGAACATGAGCCTGAACGCCTGCGTTCAGGCGCTCTACTCCGGCACCTGCGTCCGCCCGGGCGACGCCCTTTACGGCCGCTGGGGCAACACGACCCTGCGACTTGTGCCGCGGCGCGTCGAGCAATCGCCCGACAACAACCGGTTCACCACCCTGGTCGAACAGGACCGCAGCTGCCAGTTCCCGGACCTTCGCTGATGACCGCCTCCCGTTTTCTGGCCGCTGGATTCGGACTCGTCGCCCTGGCGGCCTGCGGGGGCGCGGTCGAGGCGCCCTATGAGCCCGGCGTCTGTTTCGCCGTCGAGCAGGGCGCGGCCGGCGAGGCTCCGGCTTTCCACAAGCTGGCCGAGGACCAGCCGCAGATCGAATACTGCGCGGCGCGTCTCGAAGAGATGCGCCTGCGCTTCCTGCGCCAAGGCGGCAGCCGTCAGGAAATCATCGGCGCCTACCAGGGACAGTTCATCTTCCTCGACCGGGAGGGCGTCTGGATCGGCAAGACCATCGACGGCTCCCGCTTCATCCTCATGGCGCGCACCGGCGATGGCCGTCTGGCGGTCCCCGGCGCGATCACGCGGGACGAAACCGGGCGGCCGGTCGGCGTAGCGGCGCCGCCGGAGCCGGCTCCGGCCCCTGCGCCGGGGCGGTAGCGAACAAAACTGGAACATCGGTCCGTGATCAGCTAGATTGCGGCCGCGAGAAATCAACCGGCAGGACGGCACCCGTCAGGCCCACAAAAAGGATTCGGCGATGGCGGGCAGCGTCAACAAGGTCATTCTGGTCGGCAACCTGGGCAAGGATCCGGAGATCCGCACCCTCAACTCGGGCGAGCGCGTCGCGAATCTGTCGCTGGCGACGTCCGAACAGTGGCGCGACAAGGCCACCGGCGAGCGCAAGGAAAAGACCGAGTGGCACCGCGTGGTGATCTTCAACGAGAACATCATCAAGGTGGCTGAGAACTATCTGAAGAAGGGCTCGACCGTTTACGTCGAAGGCTCACTGCAGACCCGCAAGTACGAGCAGAACGGCGTCGAGAAATACACCACCGAGATCGTCCTGCAGAAGTTCCGCGGCGAACTGACCATGCTGGGCGGGCGCGACGGCGGCGGCGCCTCGCGCGGCGGCGATGACGACTACTCTTCCGGCTTCTCGACCGGCGGCGCCAACAAGCCGAGCGGTCCGAAGGAAAGCTACGACCTGAACGACGACATCCCGTTCTAGGCGGGTCCGCGGAACGGCCAGCGCCTCTGGACACCCGGCGCGCCTGCCTCCATCAATCCTTCCTGGTCCTGGGGAGGGAGATGCGATGCGTAATCGATGGGTGGTCCCGGCGCTGGCGATCGTGGCCTGCGTCAGCGGGCTTGCGGGCTTCGCCGTGGCGCAGAGCGGTGATGGGCGCGAGACGCTCCCCGACTCGGCGTCCGACATGTACGACAACTGCGTGGCGGTCGGCGGTTCGGCGACGGAGTGCGCCTGCACAGTCGGCTTCTATGGCGGCCGGCTGAAGGCTGACGAGTTTCGCATGGTCAGCGTGCTGAACCGCCACCTCGGACCGGACGGCGAGCTTGCCGACCCGGCGGCGACTCTGGCCGACATGCGTACCGAGGCCACGGCCATGGGCGTTTCCGACGACCGGTTCATGGACATCATGGACCGCTTCAGCACCATGGACCGGGACGGATCCTACGGGGACAATGTCTGCGTCGTGCTGCGCGACAAGTAGGGGCCCGACGGGGGCCGCCATAATCTGAAATCGTATTTGTCGGAGGACGCCCTCGCTCCGGCGTCGCGGGAGGGGTAGGCGAGGCGGGTGACCCCCGAAAAGCCGCACAGTCCCCTCTCCCTGCCCGAAATCGCGGCCATCGCCGCCGTCGTGCTGATCTGGGGCGTGAACAACGCCGCGGCCAAGCTGGCGACCGAGACGATGCCGCCCCTGCTGGTCGGGGCAATGCGGTTCGGCATCGCCGCCGCCTGTCTGATTCCCTTCGTCCGGCCGCCGTTTCCCAACTGGAAAAGCCTCTTGATCATCGTGCTGGTGGGCGGTCCGCTGCACTACGGTTTGATCTATCTCGCCTTCTGGCTGGCGCAGGACGTCAGCCCGGTGGCCGTGGCGACCCAGCTCTGGGTGCCGTTCACGGCCCTGTTCGCCTTCCTGCTGCTGCGGGAGCGGATTTCACGCTTCGCCCTGCTGGGCATGGGAGTGGCGTTCGCAGGCGTGGTCTGGATGACGCTGGACGCTCACGCCATCGCCGACTGGAAAGCCATCCTCGTCGGGGCGGCCGGCAGCGCCGCCTGGGCCGTTACCACGGTCATCGCCCGCCGCACGACGTCCATTCCGCCGCTCAAGATGCAGGGCCTGCTGGCCCTGGTGGCTCTTCCCAGCCTGGCCTTCGCTTCGGCCATGTTCGAACAGGGACAGGTCGAGGCCGTGCGGGAGGCCGACGCCCTGATATGGGCTGCGGTCGTCTGGGCGGGGCTGGTGTCGTCGGTACTGGCCACGACCCTGGTGTTCTGGCTGGTCCAGAAGCGCGAGGCGGGACGGGTGACGCCCTATCTGCTGGCGACGCCGGTAGTGTCGATCCTGATCGGCTGGGCCTTCATGGGCGACGTGCTGACGCCGCAGATCCTGACCGGCGCGGCCCTGAGCATCGCCGGCGTCGCCGTCGTGGCCCTCGCAGAGCGGGGCCTGAGGGCCGGCGCCGCGAAGGCCTGAGGGCTCCGGCCGGGCCCGATCCTACAGGCCGGGCAGCTTGAAGCCCGTGTCGCGGCGCGGCGCGATGACGATGCCGGCCTGGCCGCCGGTCAGCGCCTGCAGGCGCTGATATTCGGTCGCCGCGTCGATGGTGACGGCGCCGTTGGCGGTCTGCGTCGTGGTCGGCGCCTGGGAAGCGGCGTCGTCGCGACGCCAGAACAGGATGCGGTTGGCCCAGCCCTCTTCCTTGTGCGCCAGATCGCCGAACTCGTCGTCGATGACGTAGCGGGCGAGCGGATCGGCGCGGTCGCCGCCGGCCTGGGCGACGAGGACCTGCTCGCCGGGCGAGCGGGTCACCGCCTGGCGCTGACCGAGGAGGATCTGGCGCGCGGCCGATTCCGGAGCCAGCTCCTGCGGGCGCGGCTGGCCCGGCGCCGGCGGACGGAGGCCGTACTCGGGCGGCACGGTCAGGGGCGCGGTCGAGACCGTCAGGAATTCGTCGGGGGTCACCTTGGTCAGCCCGACGCTGTTGCGCAGGGAACTGCACCCGCCGAGCACGAGGGCCGAGGCGGCGAGGGTCAGGGCGGCGGTGCGGGCAAGGCGCATGGTCATTCTCGACTGGGCGCGCCGACCGGCGCGCGCGTAAACCCTAGAGGAAGCGGCTGATTACGACTTTTCAGCGGCGACGCCAACCTTGGCGGCCCGCTCCGACAGGATGCTGTCGAGGATCAGCAGGACCACGCCGACGGTGATCGCGCTGTCGGCGACGTTGAACACCCAGGGAAAGACGCCCGTGCCGGAGAAGTCGAGGAAGTCGACCACCCAGCCGAAGCGGATGCGGTCGATGACGTTGCCGATCGCGCCGCCCATGATCAGGCCGATGGCGGTGATCAGCAGCCGGCGCTCGGCCCGCAGCGCCCACCAGCCCAGAATGCCGGCCACGACCACCGAAAAGACGCTGAGCATCCAACGCGCCGAGCCGTCGCCGAACAGGCCGAAGCTGACCCCTTCGTTGTGCACAAGGGTGAGATTGAAAATGGGCGCCAGCACAGGAACCGACTGCCCCTCGAAGCGCAGGCCGAGGCCCTCGAGGACCCAGGCCTTGGTCAGCTGGTCGACGACGATGATCAGGAGGGCGAAGCCGTAGGCGGCCAGGGCGATGCGTGGGATTTTCATTCGGGTCGCTGGATGGTGAGACCGACCGGTTAGCAGCCCGCGCGCCGGGCGCGAAGGGGCAATCGCGTCGCGTCGTCGCCGCCGGCGATTTCCGGTTGCCTTGATCTCCACCGGCGCCCAAGTGTGGCGTTTCCGGATCACAGGGACCCCATCCCCGCCGCAAGGAGCGCCGATGCCGCATGCCGACAGCCTGATTCTCACCCTGGTCGGCGGCTTCGTGCTGGCCTTCGTGTTCGGCATGGCGGCCAACCGGCTGAAGCTGTCTCCGCTCGTGGGCTATCTGTTGGCAGGGGTTGCGGTCGGTCCGTTTACGGGGGGTTTTGTCGCCGACACCGAGCTGGCCCCGCAACTGGCCGAGATCGGCGTCATCCTGCTGATGTTCGGGGTCGGGCTGCATTTCTCGCCCGGCGACCTGATGAGGGTGCGCAAGGTCGCCGTTCCCGGCGCCCTGGTTCAGATCGCGGCGGCCTGCGCGCTGGGCTGGCTGCTCGGCCGGTTCGCCCTCGGCCTGCCTGACCTCGAGGCCTTCCTGCTGGGTTTCGCCCTTTCGGTGGCCTCGACCGTGGTGCTTCTGCGCGCCATCGAAGAGCGCAAGCAGCTCAAGGCCGAGGTGGGGCGGATCGCCGTCGGCTGGCTGATCGTCGAGGACCTGGTGATCGTCATCGCCCTGGTGGTGATGCCGCTGCTGATCGTGGCGCCGGGCGAAACCCTGGATCCTGCCCAGCTGGCGCAATCCATGGGCTGGACACTCGGCAAGGTGGCGCTGTTCGTCGGGGCGATGCTGGTGATCGGGCCGCGGGTGCTGCCGTGGGTGCTGGTGCGGATCGCCCACACTCGCTCGCGGGAGCTGTTCACGCTCGGCGTGCTGGCGATGGCGCTGGGCATCGCCTGGGTCGCCTACGCCATGTTCCACTCCTTCGCCCTCGGCGCCTTCCTGGCGGGGCTGGTGCTGAACAGCTCTCCCCTGGGCCACAACGCCGCCGAGCGCTCCCTCCCCCTGAGGGACGCCTTCGCCGTGCTCTTCTTCGTCTCGGTGGGGATGCTGTTCGACCCGTGCATCCTCATCCGCGAGCCGTTGGCGGTGCTCGGGGTGCTGGCCATCGTGATCGTCGGCAAGTCCGTGGCGGCCCTGGCCATCACCACCCTGTTCAGGCTCGACCGGGCGACCAGCCTGACGGTGGCGGCCAGTCTGGCGCAGATCGGGGAGTTCAGCTTCATCCTCGCGGCGCTATCGGTGTCGCTGGGCGCCATGAGCCGGGAGACGCACGACCTGGTGCTGGCCGCGGCCCTGTTGTCGATCTCGCTGAACCCGTTCGTCTTCGCCCTCGTCGACCGTCTGGGGGCCCGCCCGCCCGAACCGGCTCCTGCGCCGGAGCCGGCCCGGGTGACGGACCTCATCTGAAGGTCAGAGCACTCCGATCATCGAGGCGACCAGGGGGTGGCGGACGATATCCCGCTCGGCCAGCCGCACGACCGCGATGTCGGGCACGCCGGCCAGTCGTTCCGAGATGTCGGACAGGCCGGAGATTCCCGGCAGCAGGTCGGACTGCTGCGGGTCGCCCGTCACCACCATGGTCGAGTGCCATCCGAGACGGGTCAGCAGCATCTTGAGCTGGACGTAGGTGCAGTTCTGCGCCTCGTCGACGACGATGAAGGCGTTGTTCAGGGTGCGGCCGCGCATGTAGCCGATGGGGGCGATCTCGATCAGGCCCTCGGCCATCAGCGCCTTGACCCGCTTCATCGACAGCCGGTCGGACAAGGCGTCGTAGAGCGGCCGTAGGTAGGGGGCCAGCTTGTCCTCCATGTCGCCGGGCAGGAAGCCGATCGACTCGCCCGCCTCGACCGCCGGCCGCGACAGCACGATGCGGCCGACCTTGCCGGCCTCCAGCGCCTCGACCGCCTTGGCGACGGCCAGATAAGTCTTGCCCGTGCCCGCCGGGCCGAGCGCCAGGATCATGTTGTGGCGGTCGATCGCCGACATCAGTTCGGCCTGGCCGTCGGACTTCGGCTTCAGCGTCTTGAGATAGCCCTGCTCGCGATCGTCGTTGGACGGATAGGGCGACCAGCCGGCGTGGGTGGGAAGCCGCCGGACCTTGGCGTCCTCCATGAACTGCCGCGAGTCCAGAACCCCGTGTTCACGGGCCATTTCGCGGGTCTGACGCTTGATTGCCGCACGCTTGGTCATCGACGCCTCCAGGGCATGAAAAAAGGCGACGCCGAAAGAGCATCGCCTTGAACGAAGGTCGGGAAGAAAGAGGACGCGGCGCAGCCGCCCGGATCGGAGGAAGGATCGACTTCCAGCGGGTATGCCCGCCGACCGGAACGCAACACGCGCGTTCTCCTGGGCCTGACCGGACCGGGCTTGATCCGGCTTCGTATCCGGGGCCGAAATGGCGGCCTCGAATCGCATCTACACTCTGATGCTAGCGTGGTTTACGGGAGCTTAAAGCCCCCGGCTTTTTCAGAAATGACGGTGATGTGATGAATGTTTACGGTCTGGATGACAAGCAACCGCAGCTCCCGCCTCAAGGCGAATACTGGATCGCGCCGACCGCAACGGTCATAGGAGACGTGATTCTCAAGCCGGGCGCCAGCGTCTGGTTCGGCGCCGTCATCCGTGGCGACAACGATCCGATCACCATCGGACGGGACACCAACATCCAGGACGGCAGCGTGCTGCACTCCGATCCGGGCGAGCCGCTGACCATCGGAGACGGCGTCACCGTCGGTCACATGGTCATGCTCCACAGCTGCGAGATCGGCGACAACACCCTGGTCGGGATCGGCTCGGTGATCCTCGGCCGCGCGCGGATCGGGAAGAACTGCCTGATCGGGGCCAACACCCTGATCACCGAGGGCAAGGAGATCCCCGACAATTCCCTGGTCGTGGGCCAGCCCGGCCGGGTGGTGCGCCAGCTCGAGCCGGGACAGATCGAGGCCTTGAAGGCCTCGGCCGCCCACTACGTCCAGAACTGGAAGCGTTACGCCGCGGGGCTGGCGCCGGCCTGATCAGGCGAGGCGCCGACCGTGGACGGCCGCAAGGCTGAGGGGCGGCCGCGCGGCCTCGCCGACTCCGATGGCGGCTCGGGCGGCCAACCGCCGGCATTCGTTGGCGGGAAGCGACAGTGTCGCCGCGGGCGCGTAGAGCCCGAGCACAGGGCCGGCCCGGCCATCGGACCCGCGCAGGGGCAGGAGGGCGACCTCGATCGGGGCTGACGCGCTCCCCGCGGCGGCGGCGATGACTACGGGCCGGCCCTCCCGGACCGACTGGGCCAGGCTGCTCCCCACCAGCGGCCGCGCAGCTGTGCGCCACAGCGACAGCAGGGATCGGCCCTTCAGGGCTTCGCCATGAAAATTCTCGATCCACTCCCCGGCAAGCCGAAGGACGGCGTCGTCGCCGCGCCGTTCGGCCATGAAGGCCCGCGACAGCCGCGCGCCAAGGGCCTCTGGCTGGAACGCCGTCCGCGGGGGAAGGCCGCCGCGCGCGTCCGCCCGCCGGGCCAGGCTCGCCCAATGGTCGATCAGGAACTGCGTGTCAGGGTGAAACATCGAATCGGCCTCGATCGTCCGCGCCGCAAGGAGCGGGCCGAGGAGGAATGCAACGGAAACGAAAGGCTTTTGCGCTCAGATGCAGGCTGGAGCGGCCCGCGTCTTGCACGGGCCGCGCAGGATTTCATC
>JAEYUE010000335.1 GCA_023433655.1 Pseudomonadota bacterium
AGAACGACCACGAGATCATCGCCCACACCGCGGGCAAGATGCGCAAGAACCGCATCCGCGTGCTGGCCGGCGACAAGGTCCTGGTCGAGATGACGCCCTACGACCTGACCAAGGGCCGCATCACCTACCGCTTCAAGTAAGGACGGGGCGTGACCGCCCGTCCGGAATTGGTGCTGGCCTCGGCCAGCCCGCGCCGCGTGGAATTGCTGGCGCTGGTCGGGATCGTCCCTGACCGAATCGAACCCGCCGATATCGACGAAACCCCGCTGCCGGGCGAGTCGCCGCCGCGGCTGGCGGCGCGTCTGGCCGTGGGCAAGGCCGGGGCCGTCGCCGCGCGGGCGCCCGACGCCGTGGTGCTGGCCGCCGACACCGTGGTGGCCGTCGGCCGCCGACTGCTGGAGAAGGCCGCTGACGAGGCCGAGGCGGTGCGCTTCCTGAGGCTGCTGTCGGGGCGCAATCACCGGGTCCTCACCGGCGTGGCGGTGGCGGCGGGCGGGAAGGTCCGGCAGCGGGTGGTGGAGGCGCGGGTGACCTTCAAGATCCTGTCCGACGCCGAGATCGCCGCCTACGTGCGTTCGGGCGAATGGCGGGGCAAGGCCGGCGGCTATGGAATCCAGGGGCGCGCAGGGGCCTTCGTGACGCGGATCGTCGGCAGCTATCCGGCCATCGTCGGTCTGCCGCTTCATGAGACGGTGAACCTGCTGGCCGGGGCCGGTTGGCGGGCGGAGTGAGCGGGCTGGAAGCCTTTCTCGACGAGACGCCCGGCGAGGCCCGGGCCGTCGTCGCCCGCGGGGGCTGGTTCGCACGGCTGATCATCCAGAGGGACAGCGACGACCTGCGTCGACGGCTCGGAGCGCGGTGCGTGGGCCGGGTCGCTGCGGTCGATGCGGGGCTGAAGGGGGCGTTCGTCGATCTGGGAGACGGCGAGCCATTCGGCTTTCTGACGCTGCGCAAGGGCGACCTGGCCGGGGTCGGACAGAAGCTGACGGTCGAGGTCGTCGCCGAGGCCCACGAATCCAAGGGCCCGGCCTTGCGCCTGATCGGGGCAGGGGAGGGCGAACCGCGCCTGCTGGCGCCGGGGCCGACGGCGGTCGAATGGCTGGCGCGGCTGGCGCCCGGCGTGGCGCCGCGCACCGGACCGGAAGCGATTCGCGCCGTCCTGGGGGCGGAGGAGGAGGCGTTGGCCGCCGAGGCGACCTTCCCCGGCCTGCGGCTGGCGGTGGAGCGGACCCGGGCGCTGGTGGCGGTGGACATCGACCATGCGCCGACTCCGGGCCGGGAAGGCCGGCGCGACAAGGCGCGGGCCAATCGGGCCGGCCTTGTCGAGGCCGCGCGTCTGATCCGGCTGAAGAGCTGGGGCGGGCTGGTCGCGGTGGACCTGGTCGGGACCGGTCATGACGGCGCCGCGATGACGGCGGCGGCGAAGGCGGCGTTCGGAGGCGATCCGGAGATCGTTTACGGACCGGTGAACCGCTTCGGCGTGCTGATGCTGTCGCTGCCGTGGCGGTGGACTCCGGTCGAGGAGCGGCTGCGGGGACCGGATGGACGGCCGACGGTCGAGACCCGCGCCATCGACGCCGTGCGGCGACTGGGACTGGCGCTGGCGGAGGACACCGCCTCGCCCTATCTGACGCTGCGCTGCGCGCCGGAGGTGGCCGCCGTCGCGGCCGCATTGGCGGGCCGGCTGGGGCCGAGGGCCCGGGTCGCGCCCGACCCCGCCCTGACCGGCGGCTTCCACATCGACGGAGACTAAGCCATGGCGACCTGTCCCATCTGCCGGCGCGCGCCCGCAGAGGCGAAGTACAAGCCGTTCTGCTCGAAGCGCTGCGCCGACGTCGATCTGCAGCGCTGGTTCGCCGGCTCCTACGCCATTCCCGGACCGCCGGCCGACGCCCCGACACGGGACGACGACGAAGGCTGAGATCACGGCTGGACAGCGGAAATGGCCTCGCCTATAGACGCCGCTCCCGCGAATGGACGCCTCGCCTGGGTAGCTCAGTTGGTAGAGCAGCGGATTGAAAATCCGCGTGTCGGTGGTTCGAATCCGCCCCCAGGCACCATCGCCCCGGACGATGCTGGAGACCGGCGTCGCCGTATCATGAAAATGTCGTTTTCCGCCGGAATCCTCGGCATCGAACGCGCTTGCTCTCCCGCAGGGGGAAAAGCGCCGTTGCGCACTTGACGCTCTGATAAGCGTTCGCCAAAGGAGCTTGACCGCTTTCCCAGGCGAGCGGTCGGCGGAGAACGGGAATCTTCCATCCCGGACCTCGTCGACACCGCTCCGGAGGCCGACAGGCAACCGGAAGCGTCAGGAGGCGTTCCGCAGACCGGGGTTCCGCAAGGTCCCGGTCCGCAGACGAGATTTTCACGGAGGGACGGGCGTTTGCGGCCGTTCCTCAGGGTTCCACCGAGTCAGACCAAAAAGCAGGAACTGGCGAACTATGCTCGATATCAAGAAGACCAACATCCTCCTGGCCATGGCCGGCGCCGCCGTGCTGATGGCCGGTACGCCGGTCCTCGCGCAGGATGCCGCCACCCCGGCTCCGGCCGAAGCCGCCGCCACCGCGCCGGCCGACGCCGCCGCCCCCGCGGCCACCACTGAAGCCGCCCCGGCTGCCGCCGAGGCCGCTCCGGAACAGGTCGGCGGCGAAAGCCACGGCAAGCTGACCCCCGCGCGCATGTTCATGGACGCGGACATCGTCGTTAAGGTCGTGATGATCGGCCTGCTGCTCGCCTCGGTGTTCACCTGGGTGATCCTGCTGATCAAGCTGTTCGAGTTCGGCGCCCTGAACCGCGCCACCGACCGCTTCCTCGAGTCCTTCCGCCAGACCCGCACGATCGCCGACATGCGTCGCGTGGCCACCTCGGACGAGTTCGAAGGCAACCCGCTGGCCGACATGGCCGCCGCGGCCACCGACGAAGTCGAGCTGTCGCGTCAGGCGGGCCTGTCGGTCACCGGCGATCACCGCGACTCGGCGTTGATGCGCGCCCAGGCCGCCGTGTCGGCGGTGCAGTCCGGTCTGGCCAAGCGCCTGTCGGGCGGCCAGCAGTTCATGGCCTCGGTCGGTTCGACCGCTCCGTTCATCGGTCTGTTCGGCACGGTGTACGGCGTCATGAACTCGTTCATCGGCATCGCCAACACCAACACGACCAACCTGGCCGTCGTCGCCCCCGGTATCGCCGAGGCGCTGCTGGCCACCGGCATCGGTCTGTTCGCCGCTATCCCGGCGGTTATCTTCTATAACTACTTCAACACCCGCATCGCGGCCTACGGCACCCGTTCGGACGGCTTCAATGCCGAGCTGATGAACGCCGTGTCGCGTAACCTCGACAAGGGGGCGTAAGCAGCATGGCCGCCAAACTTTCCGGTGGCGGCGGCGGCAAGTACGCCATCGAGCAGAACAGCGAGATCAACGTCACGCC
>JAEYUE010000017.1 GCA_023433655.1 Pseudomonadota bacterium
CGTCACCGCCACGCCCTCGTCGTCGAACGGCGTCGAGCCGAGGCCGCGCGGACGGAACGGATCGTCGACCAGGCTGACGCCGGCCGGCAGGACGGCTTGGCCGAGCCGGTCCTTGAGGAAGGAGACGCCGCGGGCCACGGAGGGGCCGGAGACGGCGCCGACGAGCGGCGACAGAACCTGCATGGCGAGGCGGTTCTCGAAGATCACCGGAGCGGTGGTCGAGGCGATCTTGCGCGGACCCGTGCGGGCGACGGCGCGGCGGCCGGCCTCCGAACCAACGGCTTCGGCGGACGGCAGGTCGGACAGGTGGCGGGCGGCCCGGTGCTCGCCGCCCCGCTCCATGGCGCCGTCCTTCTCGGCGATGACGCCGACGCCCAGCGAGAAGGCCGAGCCATGGTAGGCGCCGTCGAAGCCGTGCGAGGTGACCAGGCGCCAGCGGCTCGCGGAGGACGAGGCGTGGCCTCCCTCTGACTTCGCCACGCCCTCGACGGCGAGAGCGGCGCACTCGGCCGCGGCGGCGGCGGCTTCGAGGTCGGCGGCCGAGGGTTCGGCGGGGTCGTACAGGTCGAGGTCGGGGAAGGGGCCGCGGGCGAGGCGGTCCTGGGGCGCGAGGCCAGCATACGGGTCCTCGGGGGCCAGGCGGGCCATGGCCACGGCGCGGTCCACCAGGCGGGTCCGGGTGGCTTGGGACAGGTCGGAGGCGGAGACCGTCGCCTGGCGACGGCCGATGAAGACGCGCAGGCCGAGGTCGCGGCTCTCCTCGCGCTCGACGTCCTCGAGCCCGCCGTTGCGCACGCCGACCGAAAGCGAGGCGCGCTCAGCCGAGACGGCTTCGGCGGCGTCGGCGCCGGCCTTCAGCGCGGCGGCGACCAGATCGGACAGGATGTCGGGGGAGGCGGAGTCGGACGGGGAGGACATGCCCCGATATGGCCGGGCGTCAGCGGCGGCGCAACCGGCTCAGGCCGGGGTCACGCCCGAAAGGGCGGGGACGATCAGCATCAGTGCGGCGGCGATCAGGGCGAGCATGGTCAGGCTCATGCCGATCATGCGGCCGGGCCCCGGGCCGGCGCCATGGCTGAGCCCCACGCCATGGATCAGGCGGCCGAGGAAGAGAACGCCGCCGACCAGATGGATCGTCCATGCCTGCCAGCCGAGCAGCGCCAGCAGGACCAGGGCGCCGATCCCGACCGGTATGTACTCGGCGGCGTTGCCGAAGGCCCGGGTGGCGACGGTCATCGCCGGGACCCCGCCGTCGCCGAACAGCACGCGGTGACGGCGACGGTTGGCGATCACCCGGAAACCGAGCCCGACCATCAGGAGAACGAGAAGACCGCTCCACAACCCGGCGGCCTGCAGGGCGGTCATCTCCATGGTCAGTTCTCCCGGGCCACCGGATAGAGGCGGTAGCGCTCATCATAGAACGGGGTCCGTTCGTAGAACCACTGCAGACGCGCGTCGCCGTTGGCGGCGAACCCGGGCTCGGCGGCCAGCTTCGCCTCGAACTCGGCCTTCAGGGCCGGGTCGGCGGCGAGCATGCGCTCGGCCAGGGGGGCGATGGCGTAGCCCTCGATGTATTCGACGCGGCTGAGGACCTCCGGGAACAGGCCCCAGGCGAACAGGCTCTCGGAGGACTGCGGCTCGAGCAGCAGGACGACGACGTCCCCGAGAGTCTGGTCGGTCGGGACGCGCACCGAGCCGGGCTGGAAGGTCCAGTCGCGCCGCTCGGGGGTGACCGAGGCCACGGTGACCGGGACGTGGCCCTCATTGGCGCGGGTTCCGAGTTTCGGATCCTCAAGGCGGAGCAGTTCGACCGATACGGTGCGGGGCGCATCGAGCGTCTCCATCTCGACGCCGTGGGCGCGCAGGCGTTCGATGACGTCGGCGCGATGGGCCGGGACCCAGTAGGCCTCCGGCCGGCGAAGGGTCAGGGTCGGACGGGAGCCGTAGAAAGGCAGCTGCCACAGCTCGGGATCGGGCTCGCCCAGCCAGCGCACTTCCTGCCGGCCCGAGGCGGGGCTGTCGTACATTTCGTAGCGGATGCCCTTGAAGGCGCGGGTCGTGGTCGGCTGGTCCTCGGCGACGAAATTCGCCGGGATCTCCGCCGGGCGAAGGGCGCTGTCGGCGGCGACGGCGGCGCGCAGGTCGCCGCCCTGATCGGCCAGCAGGCGCAGGGCCTGTTCGAGGAAGACGTAGGTGCCCAGCACGCGCTGCTCGTGCGGCTTGAGGCTGTGGTTCTCGATCAGGATGGTCGGCACGTGCGCGGCCGAGCCCCAGCCGTTGGAGAAGCGCTCGCCCAGCCCGCCGTCGGACAGCCCCGCCTTCGGATTGCTGTCGTCGACGCCGAAGACCAGTTCGCCGGGGATATGCCCCTGGGCCTCCAGCGCCGCGTTCATGGCCGGCTTGAAGGCGGCGTCGAGCCAGGCGGCGGTCGCCGGCGAGCGCGACCAGACCCCGTTTTCGCCATTGTATCCGTAGGTTACGTCGTACTGGTAGTCCATGCCGTCGGTGACGTGGATGTCGACGTAGAGGTCCGGGCGGTACTTGAGGATGAGGCCGCGGACGGCGCGCATCTCGACCTGGTCGAGCTTGAGATAGTCGCGGTTGAGGTTCTGGTTGGTGGCGGTGTTGCGCCAGCCCTGGATGCGGGGGCCGCGCTGATTGGGCCGGCTGTAGGCCGAGGCGCGTTCATGGCCGTCGACCGACAGGATGGGGATGAGGATCAGGTTGGCGCGGTCGAGCAGGTCGTCCTTGCCGTAGAAGGCGATGTCGCGCAGCAGCATCATGCCCGCGTCCTTGCCGTCGATCTCGCCAGGGTGGATGCCGGCCTGGGCCAGAAGCACCGGCTTGGCCGGATCGAACGTCGCGCCGTCCTTTGAAGCGATGACGGCGTAGATCGGCCGGCCTTCGGGCGAGACGCCGAACTGTTCGATGCGGATCAAATCCGAGGCGGCGTCGAGGCGGTCGAACCAGGTGCGGGTGTCGACGTAATTCGGGCTGAAGTCATGCTCTGCGTCGGCTTCGAAAGCGGTCACCCACGGGTCCGAGGCGTCGCGCAGCAGGGCGCGGCTGGCCCCGTCCCAAGCCGGGGCCGGGGGCAGGAAGGGCTGATCCCACGGCGCGGCGTTGGGGACGGAGGACGGCGACTGGGCCATGGCGGGGACTCCCAGGGAAAGCAGGGCGAGGGCGGCGATGAGCGGGCGCATGGGACCTCGGAGGGGAAGGGGTCCGACAGGTAGCCGCAAAGGGCCGGCGGTCCAAGCTCAGGGGCGGGCGACGGCCGGAGGCGGGCCCTCGACCAGCTGCTCGGTCATGTCGGGCGCGACGGCCGAGAGGATGGCCGACAGGGCGTAGAGGCCGATGTGCAGGCCGATGAGGATGGCGAAGACCGTGCGGCTGCGCACGAAGGCCGCAGGGACCACGAGCGCGACGTACATGATCGCGGTGACGCCGTAGTTGGCGGCCAGGAAGGCGGCCGTCGGCTTCGTCGCGATGATCGGCGCGGCGACCAGCAGGGCGAGGAGGTTCGCGGCCGTGGTCAGCAACAGGACGATCTTCCGGTTGGCCTCGAAGTGGTCGTCCAGCGACAGGCCGTCGCTGATCTCATGCGGGAAGACCAACGAGGCGGCGATGAAATAGACCAGGGCGACGACCAGGCTGGCGACGAGCAGCCCGTAGCTGAACGGGACGTCGCGGAACATCGTCCAGGCGAAGTCCCAGAAGCTGGCCACGTCGAGGGCGACGAAGACCGCCAGAAGCGGCGTCATCCAGCCGATGCGCAGCTTGCGGCGGTGCTGGATGGCCGCCGCCGCCCCGGTGGCGATGACGGCCAGAGACAGGCCCAGCAGCAGGCCGTAGAAGCTGAAGAAGAACTCGAACGCGGACATGCGGCTCCCCCGAACCCGACAGGGCAGCCTAGGCGATCATCCAGACGCCGTCACCGCCGCCGCGCCCTAGCGGTTCCGCTTGCGCTCGAGGCGGTCGATCGTGCGCTGGGCGTCGGCGCGGCGGCGGGTGAGCTCGTTGATCTGGGCCTGTTGGGCCTCGGTCAGTCCGCCGGCGGCCTCGGCGGCGGACTGGATGTCGGCGATCTGGCTGTCGAGTTCGAAGACCTGGTCCTCCGCCTCGTAGAGCCGGTTCTGCTCACGCTCCGAGAGCGGGCGCGGGGCGTTGCGGTTCGGGGCGGCGCGGCCGGTCAGGACCTGGGCGTCCGCCGGGGCGGCAGTCAGGGCGGTGGCCGGCAGGGCTGTCGCCAAGGCGAGGGCGATGACGAGGCTGCGCTTCATGAGGCGTGTCTCCAAGGAGGAACCGCCGTAATGTGTATTACAGTTTCGTCACGTGGGAAGCGCTTTTTGGACACAATGCCGGGAGGAGCGCGGTCCGGGGCTATTTCGATCCCTTCCAGATCGGCGATCCGTCGCCCGGCAGGCCCAGTCGGTCCCAGATTTCGCTGACCCGCTCGACCACATCCGCGTCCATGCGGATCTCCTCGCCCCACTCCCGCTTCGTCTCGGGCGGCCATTTGTCGGTGGCGTCGAGGCCGATCTTGGAGCCGAGACCGCTCTCGGGGCTGGCGAAGTCGAGGTAGTCGATCGGGGTGTTCTCGATGACGGTGATGTCGCGGGCGGGATCCATCTTCGTCGATATCGCCCACATGACCTGTTTCCAGTCGCGGGCGTCAATGTCGTCGTCCACGACGATGACCCACTTGGTGTACATGAATTGGCGGAGGTAGCTCCAGACGCCGAGCATCACCCGCTTGGCGTGGCCGGGGTAGGCCTTCTTCATCGACACCACGGCGATGCGGTAGCTGCAGCCCTCGGGGGGCAGCCAGAAGTCGACGATCTCGGGGAACTGGCTCTGCAGCAGGGGGATGAAGACCTCGTTCAGGGCCTCGCCCAGCACCGAGGGTTCGTCCGGCGGGCGGCCGGTGAAGGTGGTCAGATAGATAGGGTCGCGGCGCATGGTGATCGCGCTGACCTGGAAGACCGGGAAGGTCTCGACCGAGTTGTAGTAGCCGGTGTGGTCGCCGTAGGGGCCTTCCGGCGCGTGCTCGTCGAGCAGGACGTGGCCCTCGAGCACGATCTCGGCCTGGGCCGGGACCATCAGCGGCACGGTTTTGCACGCAACCAGCTCGGCCTTGGCCCCGCGCAGCAGGCCGGCGAACTGGTATTCGCTGAGGGTGTCGGGCACCGGGGTGACGGCGGCGAGGATGGTGCCGGGGTCGGCGCCGAGGACGACGGCGCAGGGCAGGGGCTCCTTGCTGCGCTTCCTGTGGCGGGCGTAGTGCTGGGCCCCCCCGCGGTGGGCCAGCCAGCGCATGATGGCCTTGTCCTTGCCCAGCACCTGCATGCGGTAGATGCCGAGGTTGAAGTCGTCCTCGCGGGCGTCGGACGGCCCCTTGGTGACCACCAGGCCCCAGGTGATCAGCGGGGCAGGCT
>JAEYUE010000033.1 GCA_023433655.1 Pseudomonadota bacterium
GACGCGGTCGTCCTCGCCCGCCTGGACCACGGCGACGGGAATACGCACCGATTTCAGGGCCTTGGGCTTGAGCGCCCGCTCGCCGGCGTCCAGCGCCACGGCCAGCCAGCCCCAGGTCGGACCGCCGACCGCCAGATGCGGACAGGCGTAGAGCTGCTGCCGCCACTGCTCGTACCGGCTTTCGTCCGAGGTCAGGGCGTCCTTGTCGAAGGTGTGGTCGAAGGGATCGTCGGGGTCGTCGAGCACATAGTCGCCGGCCTTGCCGTGACGCAGGTTCCAGCGCACCGCCAGCTTGACCGACCACATCGAGCGCTTGCCGGTCTTGATGCGCAGCATGGGGCTGGTCAGCAGGGCGCCGGAAACGCGCTCCTCGCCGGCCTGCAGGGTCATCAGGTTGAAGGTCGCGCCCATGGAATGGCCGACCATGATCCACGGCTTGGGCGCGCGCTCCTCCCAGGCGTCGAGCAGGCGGGCGTAGTCGTCGAGGAACTCCTCGACGGCCCGGGCGTGACCCTTCAGCCGGTCGGGCAGCAGCCGGGCCGACAGGCCCTGGCCGCGCCAGTCGTGGGCCAGCACGCACCAGCCGCGGGCCAGGAAGTTGCCGATGACTTCGAAATATTTCTCGATCGGCTCGGTGCGGCCGGGGCTGACGATGACCGTGCCGCGCGGCTTGCGGGCGGCGAGGGTCGAGGGCGTCCAGAAGGCTGCGCGCAGGCGCAGGCCGCCGGCCCCGCGGAACCACTCCCCCGTCCCGCCCGGAGGCGCGGAGGCGCCGGGGACCCCCATCAGGGGCGCATTGGCGGCGTAGGCAGCGGCTCGGCTCACTCGGGCTTCCTGAATCTCAAGGTCATGCGGTCGCTTTCGCCGATCTCGTCGTATTTCGAGCGGTCGAAGGTCGGGTCGGGCGGCGATCCGCGCGGCGCAGTCAGCGCCATGGGCGGCAGGGTCTCGACGCCGAAGGGGTGATCCTTGGTGTCCTTCTCATTGGCGTTGACCTCGGAGGCGGCGACGAAGACGAAGCCGGCCTCGGCGGCCAGTTGTTTGACGAACGCCTCCTGGACGTATCCGTTCGCGGCGGTCGGATCCTGGTCCTGCTCGGGGCCCAGGCGGTGCTGTTCGACGCCGAGAACGCCGCCGGGGCGCAGGGCGGCGTAGGCGTCGGCGAAGGCCTTTTCCGCGATGCCGGCGGCCATCCACGCATGGATGTTGCGCATGAACAGAACCATGTCCGCCGTGCCCGCCGGCGCGACGGGACCCGAGGTGGGGCCGAACTCCGATAGCTCGACCTCGCCGTAGAGACGCCGGTCGTTGGTGAAGCGCTCGGCGAAGGCCGCCGTCAGCCGCGTCTGGGCGGGGTCGGCGCCCGGCCCGGTCTGGAAGCCGGCGGCGATGTAGCGGCCGCCGCCCTCGGCCAGGTAGGGAGCGAGGATCTCGGTCCACCAGCCGCTGCCGGGCCAGAACTCGACCACGGTCATGCGCGGCTGCAGCCCGAAGAAGCGCAGGGTCTCCATCGGATGACGCCAGGCGTCGCGGGCCCGATCCTGGGCGCGCCAGGGGCCCCCGATCGACCATTCGAGGGAGCCCTTGGGCGGGCCGTCCGGCTGGGGCGGCGGCTCGGCGGTCTTCTCGCGGCTGCAGCCGGCGAGGGCGAGCAGGGCGGCGCCGCCGCAGAGCACGCGCCGGCGCGAGGCGCCCGTTCGCCAGACCTCAGTTCGTTCAGCCATTCACGTCCCCCGCGAGGCGTCCGCGCCGTACGGTTCGTCCCCGGTCGGCCAAGGGCTTAACCCTGTTCCCGGGGCCGGTCAAAGCCGTTGCCGCTCTCAATCCCATCAGGTCGGCTTGCGAAAGCGAAGGGTCATCCGGTCGCTTTCGCCTATCGCGTCGAAGGCGGCCCTTTCGGCCTCGGTCAGGGGCGTCGGCCGGTCGTTGGCGTTGCCCTCCCGCGGGGCCGAGACCCGGGTCGGCGGCAGGGTCCAGACGCCGTAGGGATGGTCGCAGTCGTCGCCCGGATTGGCGTTCAGTTCGCTGCGCGCGTCAAGTTCGAACCCGGCCGCGAGGGCGGCCCGGATGACGTAGCTCTCGGGCATGTACCCGCTGGGGGCGGTCTGGTCGGGGTTGAGCCCATCGATGCTGCGATGCTGCTCCACCGCCAGAACGCCGCCCGGCTTCAGCGCGCGGAAGAAGGCGGCCAGATAGGGCTCGGTCCGGCCGGAGCGATGCCAGTTGTGGAAGGCGCGCGCGACCACGACCATGTCCGCGGTTCCGTCGGCGACGCCCATCCCCTCGAGCGGCCGGTTGACCGGGACATAGGTCCCGCCCGTGGCGGCTGCGTAGGGCTCGAGGATGTTGCGCCACCAGCCGGCCCGGCCCGGCTCGATCTCGACGATGGTGGCGCCCGGCGTCAGGCCCCAGAAGGTCAGGGTCTCGAACGGATGGCGGTATGCGTCGCGCGCCGTGTCCGCCGCCGGGCGGGTCGGCGAGGCCACGGCGGCCTGCAGGGCGGCGTCTTCCTGGGGCACAGGCGGCGTCATGGCGGCCCGGCGGGCGGTGCGCTGGGCCGGGGTTTCGTCCAGCGAGGGCAGGGCGGGCAGGCTCTGGGCGGCGACGGCGGCCGGCAGGGCGAGGGCGGCGGTCAGCACGAGGGCGGGCAGTCGCATCGGGAGTCTCCAGGACAGGGGGCGGCTGAACCTGCGGGGTTCGGGCGCGTCGGGCAAGTCACGATGACGCCGCGGCCGGCGGTGGGCCCGCATTCGGACCAGCCGGCCCCTCTTGACGCCGGATTTCGCCATCCCACATCCCTGAACGAGGACGCCGGAACCGGGTCCTCCAGACCGGACGGGGCCGATCATCGGACCGTCGGGGCTGATCTCCCACCGCCGCCCCGGGCCAAACCGCAGGGACGGCTCAACCTTGCTGATCCTCAGGAGGATGACATGCGTACCTATGACTTCTCGCCGCTCTACCGCTCGGCCGTCGGCTTCGACCGTCTGGCCAGCCTGCTGGAGAGCGCCGCGCGCACCAGCCAGGAGAACGGCTGGCCGCCCTACAACATCGAGACCACGGGCGAGAACGCCTACCGCATCGAGATCGCCGTCGCCGGCTTCAAGCCCGACGAGCTGAACATCGAGGTCAAGGAGAACCTGCTCACCGTCACCGGCCGCAAGACCGCGAACGACGACGGGGCCGGGCGGAACTTCCTGCACCGCGGCCTGGCCGAGCGCGATTTCGAGCGCCGCTTCCAGCTGGCCGACTATGTCGTGGTGAAGACCGCCGACCTGGTCAACGGCCTGCTGTCGATCGACCTGCAGCGCGAGCTGCCCGAGGCGCTGAAGCCGCGTCGCATCGAGATCGGCGGCGGTTCCAAGCTGATCGAAGGCAAGAAGGGCAAGGCGGCGTAAGCTGGCCCTGAACCCAACGACCCGAAGGGGCGGCGTTCGCGCCGCCCCTTTTTCGCGTCAGCCGGCCTCGATCTCCATGCCGCGCGCGCCGGTGGTGACGGCGTCCATCAGTTCGGCCTGACGCAGGCAGGCGCCGCGCAGGGTGGCGCGGGTCAGGTCGGCGCCGGTCAGATTGGCGCGCTTGAGATCGGCTCCCGACAGGTCGGCGCCCTTCAGGCAGGCGCCGGTCAGGTCAGCCGGCAGCAGGCGGTCGGCGGCGATCATCAGCGGTCCCAACTGGGCCTCGCGCAGATCGGCGCCGTTGAGCCGGGCCCGCGTCAGCCGAGCCCCGCGCAGGTCCGCGCCCCGCAGATTGACCGAGCGGAGGTCGGCGCCCTCGAGGTGCGCGCCCTGCAGCTGCACCCCCTCCATGTCGAGGCCGTAGAAGACGGCGCGCTTGGCCGACAGGGCGGTCAGGTTGTAGCCGTTGATCGAGCCCAGCGCCCTGAGGTCGACCCCGTCGAACACCGAAGGCTGGCCCTCGGCCCCTCCGGTTTCGCACCAGCGGGCGTGTTCGGAGAGCATCTCGGCGGCCGGCATGTTGTCGACCGGATCGCCGGCGGGACGATTGTCGGTCAGGGCCCCGGTCAGGTCGGCGCCGTCGGTGCGCCACATGGCCATCCTCGCCCCGACCAGCACGGCGTCGCGCAGGTCGGCGCCCGACAGGTCGGCCCCGGACAGGTCCGCCCCGGCCATGTCGGCGCCGCGGAAGCTGGCCTGTTTGAGGTTGGCGCGGACCAGCTTGCAGTCCTTCAGGATGGCGTCGGTGAAGTCCGCCGCCACGGCCACGATGCCGGTCAGCTTGGAACGCTCCAGATTGGCGCCGGCCAGGCAGGCGCCGGTGGCGAGGGTGTCGTTGCGCGCCTTGGCCTCGATGACGCGGAAGCCGAGGCGGGAATCGGCGGCGGCGATGGCGCCTTCGCGCAGGTCGGCTTCGAACAGGTCGGCGCCGGTCAGGTCCGCGCCGCGCAGGCAGGCGCCTCGCAAGTCGGCTCGACGCATGCTGGCGTCGACCAGGATGCAGTCCTGCATGTCGGCGCCGAAGAAGGTGGCGTTGTCGAGCTTGGCCCCGGTCAGGTCGGTTTCGATCAGATTGGCGGCCGCGAAATCCGCATCGGCAAGGTTCCGGCCGGCCAGCGACAGGCCGGACAGGTCCAGCCAGGCGAAGACGGCCCGCGCCCCGCCGGGCTTGGCCTGCCACAGGCGGTCATGGCGCGCGCAGATGGCGTCCAGCTCCTGCTGGTCGATGCGCCGTCTGGAAGCGGTGGCGGAAGCGTTACCCGGCATTGACCCAGAATGGCACGCCGGCGCTTAAGAAAGGGTGAGAATCGCCCGGCCGGCCGGCGGTCCGCACGGGCCTCAGCGGGTCAGCAGGCCGTGTTCCTCGAGGGCGTCGGCCAGTTCGCCGGGGCTGACCCAGAGGCGGGTGTAGCCGGCCTCGCCGAGGCGTTTCAGTTCGGTGGTCAGATCGGCCTTGGGTGAGGCGGCGAAGCGGGCGTCGAAGCCCTCGCCGTCGTCGCTGATGCGGACCATGGGACGGCCGGTCTCGACGCGGTGCAGATAGCCCTCGTAGAGCACCGCCGCCTCCTGGGCGAGGAGGCCGGTCTCGACCTGCAGCCCGGCCTTGCGCAGCCGCTCGACGCCGCGTCCCGAGGCGAAGGGCGAGGGGTCGACGGCGGCCACCACCACCCGCGCCACGCCGGCGTCCATCAGATAGTTGGAACAGGAGGTGCGGCCCGAGGAGCGGGCCCCGCAGGGCTCCATGGTGACATAGGCGGTGGCGCCGCGGGCGCGGTCGCCGGCGGCGGGCAGGGCCTGCTCCTCGGCGTGCGGCCGGCCGCCGGAGGCGGTGGCGGCCTCGGCGACGACCTCGCCGTCCCTGACCACGACGCAGCCGACCGCCGGATTGGGCCAGGTCTGGCCCATGCGGCCCCGGGCCAGCGCGATGGCGCGGCCCATGAAGCGGATGTCGTCCGATACCTGCTTCGCGTCGCTCATGGGTCAGGCTCCCGGCAAGGGCGGCAGTTCGGTCGCCCGCGCCTCATCGAGATAGCGGGCGGCGGTCGGCTTCAGCTCACCGTCCAGCTCGATGTCCAGCGGGTTGCCGGTGGGGATCTCGACCCCGACGATGGCGTCGTCCGGGACCCGGAACAGCAGTTTGACGATGGCGCGCAGCGAATTGCCATGGGCGGCGATCAGGACGTCCTCGCCGGCCTTCAGGCGGGGCGCGATCTCGGCGTCCCAGTAGGGCTGCACCCGGTCCAGCGTGGTCTTCAGGCTCTCCGTGTCCGGGATCGTCTGGCCGGCGTAGCGCGGGTCCGACCCGAAGTCGTATTCGCCGCCCGCGGCCAGCGGCGGGGGCGGGACGTCATAGGAGCGGCGCCAGATCTTCACCTGGTCGGCGCCGTGCTTCTCGGCCGTCTCGGCCTTGTCCAGCCCGGTCAGGCCGCCGTAGTGACGCTCGTTCAGCCGCCAGTCCTCGACCACCGGCACGTCCTTGAGGCCGGCGGAGTCCAGCGCCAGGGCGCCGGTGCGCCTGGCCCGCTTCAGCACCGAGGTGAACATCACATCCGGCCGGAACCCGGCTTCGGCGATCAGCTTGCCGCCGCGCCGCGCCTGCGCCTCGCCCTCGGCGGTGAGGTCGACGTCGACCCAGCCGGTGAAGCGGTTCTCAAGGTTCCACTGGCTCTGGCCGTGGCGCAGCAGGATCAGTCGGGGCATGCGGCTCTCCGTGGACGACGGCGACGGGGTAGGCCCGGGGTCCGGAAGGGTCAAGCTTCGGCGCGGCGGCGGGTTCCACGGACCCCGAACGCGGCTGGGGCGTTGTTGCGGCTCCGGACCCCGGCCCGCTAGAAGAGCCCCGAGCGTCGCCGTACGGCCCGCCCGGCAGATCAGGACATCCGATGCAGAAACCCCGCGCCGACCTTCGCCCGAACACCGCCGCCTACGAGACCACGCCGCTGGTCAAGGCCACGGGCTTCCGGGAGTACGACGCCCGCTGGGTGCTGGAGAAGGAGATCAACCTGCTGGGCGTGCAGGCGCTGGGCCTCGGGCTGGCGACCTACATCCACGAGATCGGCCAGACGCCGCGCATCGTGGTCGGCCACGACTTCCGCTCCTACTCCCTGGCGGTGAAACAGGCCCTGACGCTGGGCCTGCTCGAGGGCGGCATGGAGGTGCTGGACGTCGGCCTGGCCCTGTCGCCGATGGCCTATTTCGCCCAGTTCGCGCTGGACGCGCCGTGCGTGGCCATGGTCACCGCCAGCCACAACGAGAACGGCTGGACCGGGGTGAAGATGGGGGCCAACCCGCCGCTGACCTTCGGCCCGGACGAGATCGGCCGGCTGAAGGACATCGTGCTGGGCGGCGAGGGCCAGGCGCGCGGCGGCGGGACCCTGACCCGCGTCGAGGATTTCCGCGAACGCTACCTCGAGGAGATCAGCAAGGTGAAGCTGAGCCGCCCGATCAGGGTGGTCGCCGCCTGCGGCAATGGCACGGCCGGGGCCTTCGCGCCCGAGGCCCTGCGGCGCATGGGCGCCGAGGTGATCGAGATGGACGCCGAGCTCGACTACACCTTCCCGAAGTACAACCCGAACCCCGAGGACCACGCCATGCTGGTCCAGATGGCGGAGAAGGTGCGCGAGACCGGGGCCGATCTGGCGCTGGGCTTCGACGGCGACGGCGACCGCTGCGGCGTGGTGGACGACACCGGCGAGGAGATCTTCGCCGATAAGATCGGCCTGATGCTGGCCCGCGACCTGTCGGCGATTCATCCCAACTCGACCTTCGTCGTCGATGTGAAGTCGACCGGCCTCTACAAGACCGACGAGGTGCTGAAGGCCAACGGGGCCGAGACCATCTACTGGAAGACCGGCCACTCCTACATCAAGCGCAAGACCGCCGAGGTCGGGGCGCTGGCCGGATTCGAGAAGTCGGGCCACTTCTTCATGGCCGGGCCGCTGGGCCACGGCTACGACGACGGCATCGTGGCGGCGGGCGCCGTGCTGGCCATGCTGGACCGCAATCCGGGGAAAAAGCTGTCGGAGCTGAAGGCGGCCCTGCCCGACGCCTGGACCAGCCTGACCATGAGCCCGCACTGCGACGACGAGCTCAAGTACGAGGTGCTGGAGCGGATCGTCGCCGAGTATCAGGCGCTGGCCGACGCCGGGGGCGAGATCCTCGGGCGGAAGATCGTCGAGGCGATCACCGTCAACGGGGTGCGGGTGCACCTCGAGGACGGCTCGTGGGTGCTGGTGCGCGCCTCGTCCAACAAGCCGGAGCTGGTCGTCGTGGTCGAAAGCATGCGCTCCGAGGACGACATGCGCGCCCTGTTCCGCGACGAGGTGAAGCCGCGGCTGGCGAAGTACGGCGAGATCGGCGCCTACAATCAGGAAATCTGAGGCGTCGGCTCAGCCGACCGCGAGC
>JAEYUE010000061.1 GCA_023433655.1 Pseudomonadota bacterium
CGGCCAGGAAGCCCAGCGCCCACCAGCCTTCCCGCACGCCCTGCCCGCCGGAACGGAACACCGTGACCACGGCGGTGACGGCCATCAGGGATCCGACGAGGATCGCCCCCGGCCAGCCCAGCTGCACCAGCAGGTCGATCCAGCCGTTGTGGGCGTTGGGCACCGGCCACTGGGTCTCCTTGCGGACCCAGTCGGCGGGCACGGATTCGCCCTCGCGGCCCCAGAAGGCGCCGTAGCCGTAGCCGGTCCACGGCTCGTCGGCGACCTTGCGCATCAGGCTGGCCCAGATCTCGGTGCGGCCGGTCAGCGACGGGTCCTTGCCCAGCGCCTCGAGCACCGCGACGGAATGGGTCTCCCACAGCCAGACCCCCAGACCCGCCAGCACCACGGCGACCCAGATCGCGACGACGCTGAAGGCCGGGCCGCCGCGCCGCAGCGTCCAGAAGCCGCCGACCATCCCAAGGCCCAGCATCAGGCACAGCAGCGAGGTCTTTGACTGGGTCGCCAGCACCAGGCCGCTGGACAGCGCCAGCGCGACGGCCGGCAGCAGCCGCCGTGGATCGGGCGAGGCGAGACAGGCCGCCGAGGCCGTGGCCCCGATCACCATCACCGCCCCCATCTGGTTCTTCTCGTACCACAGGCCGCGCCACAGGCCGGCGTTGTCGTACTGGTGCACGCCGATCTCGGGGAAGGCGAAGACCATCACCAGACTGCCCACCGACAGGATCAGGGCCGCATGCATCAGCAGCCGCGGCAGATGCGGCCCCCGGAACACCGCGCCGAGATAGAGGGCGAAGGCCCCGCTGATGGCCAGGGCGATGACCCGCCGGCTGGTGGTCTGGAAGTCGATCGACCAGTAGCGCGAGGCGAAGGCCAGGCCGACCAGCAGGGCGATGGCGATCATCGCCGGCCACGCCCGCCACAGCCGGTCGAGCCGGTACAGCAGCATGGCGAAGATCGCGGCATAGGCCGGCAGCCAGACGAGCCGGAGAATCGGCGTCTCCTCCTGCGTCGGCGCGAACACCGGCCCGATCAGGGCCCCCGTCAGCATGGCGATGATCACAACGCAGATCGCCCGCTCCCACAGGGTCGGGGCGGGGTCGATCAGCACCGCGTCTGGACGGGTTTCGCGCACCCGTGCAGGGTCGGCGAACGGGCTTAAGGAAGGGTTGGGGTCAGAACCCCGCCAGCGCCTCATCGATGCGCCGTACGTCCTCGGGCCGATCCTTGCGGCTCAGCTTCAGCGCCTCTCCGTCGCGCCGGATCGTGGTGCAGCGCAGGTCGTCGAGGTTGCGGTCGATCTCGGCCCGTCGGGCCGCGTCATAGGGCTCCTCGCCGCCCCAGTGCGCGCACATCTCCGCCCGCTCCACGAACCGCGTCACCGCATCGTCGCTCCACGTCGGCGAGGCGCACCCCGTCAGCAGCACGGCGGCGCCCGCCAGCACCAGCCCCCGCATCACGCCTTCTCCACGAAGGTGTCGATCACCTTCTTCTCCCCCGCCTTGTCGAAGGCCACCAGCAGCTTGTTGCCCTCGATGGCGCGAACGTGGCCGTAGCCGAACTTCTGGTGGAACACCCGGTCGCCCTTCGTCCACGCGCCGCCCGCCTTCGGGTCGTCGGTGGCGATCAGCCGGCCGTCGCCCTCGATCAGGGTGTGCCGCGCCGGCCGCGCCGCCGGGGCCCGCGCCGCCGTGAACGACTGCGCGCGCTTCCAGCCCGGCGAGGAATAGCCGCTGCCGAAGCTGGGAACCTCGTCCCAGCGGCTCTTGGCCTCCTTCATGCCCGGCGTCGCGCCGTAATAGCCGGTGTCGGACTGGGCCTCGACGTGGTCGATCGGCAGTTCGTCGACGAAGCGGCTGGGCAGCTGGCTGGTCCACCGTCCGTAGACCAGCCGGTTGGCCGCGAACGAAATGCGCGCATCCTGCTTGGCGCGGGTGACGCCGACGTAGGCCAGCCGGCGCTCCTCCTCGAGGCCCTTCTCGCCCTTCTCGTCGATGCTGCGCTGGCTGGGGAAGACGCCTTCCTCCCAGCCGGGCAGGAAGACCAGCGGGAATTCCAGTCCCTTGGCCCCGTGCAGGGTCATCACCTGGACCGAATCCGCGCTCTCGCCCCGGTCCAGGTCCATGACCAGCGAGACGTGCTCCAGATAGGCCGGCAGGCTGTCGAAGGCCTGCATCGACTGGGTCAGCTCCTTCAGGTTGTCCAGCCGGGTCTGGCCGGTCGCCCGGTCGGCCTTCTGCATGTCTGTGTAGCCGCTCTCCTCCAGCACCGTCTCGGTCAGTTCCCAGTGCGTCGTGGTCTGGGCCAACGCCCGCCAGCGGTCGATGTCGCGCACGAAGTTCGACAGCGCCGTGCGCGTGCGCGCCTGCAGCTCATCCGAGCCGATCAGCTCGCGCACTGCCGCCATCGCCGACACGCCCGACAGCCGGGCGATCTGCAGCACCTTCTGCACGCTGGTGTCGCCGATGCCCCGCTTGGGCACGTTGACGATCCGCTCGAACGCCAGGTCGTCGTCCTCGGACAGGATCAGGCGCAGATAGGCGTGGGCGTCGCGGATCTCGGCCCGTTCGAAGAAGCGCGGCCCGCCGATCACCGTGTACGGGATGGCCAGCATGACGAAGCGCTCCTCGAACGCCCGCATCTGGAACGAGGCGCGGACAAGAACCGCCATGTCCTTGTAGGCCACGCCCTGGCGGCGCGCTGTCTCGATCTCGTCGGCGATGAGCCGCGCCTCGGCCTCGCCGTCCCAGACGCCGCGCACGCGGACCTTGTCGCCCGAGGTCTCCTCGGTCCACAGCGTCTTGCCCAGCCGGCCGCGGTTGGCGCTGATCAGGCCCGAGGCGGCCCCGAGGATGTGGTGGGTCGAGCGGTAGTTGCGCTCCAGCCGGATCACCTTCGCGCCGGGGAAGTCGCGCTCGAAGCGCAGGATGTTGTCCACCTC
>JAEYUE010000068.1 GCA_023433655.1 Pseudomonadota bacterium
CCGACGCGGTCGACCAGGTGGGTCGAGCCGTTCTGCATGAATTTGACCCGCTGGCCGGCCTTGAGCACGCCGTCGAAGACGCGAACCAGCAGGACGACGCCGAGGTAGGGATCGTACCAGGCGTCGACCAGCATCGCCTTCAGGGGGGCGTCGGCGTCGCCCTTGGGCGGCGGCAGTCGGGTGACGATGGCCTCGAGCACGTCCTCGATGCCGAGGCCGGACTTGGCCGAACACAGGACGGCGTCGGAGGCGTCGATGCCGATGACGTCCTCGATCTGCTCGCGGACGCGGTCGGGCTCGGCCGCCGGCAGGTCGATCTTGTTGAGGACCGGGACGATCTCGTGGTCGTTGTCGATGGCCTGGTAGACATTGGCCAGGGTCTGGGCCTCGACCCCCTGGCTGGCGTCGACGACCAGCAGGCTGCCCTCGCAGGCGGCGAGGCTGCGCGAGACCTCATAGGCGAAGTCGACGTGCCCCGGCGTGTCCATCAGGTTGAGGATGTACTCGTGGCCATCCTTCGCCTTGTAGGCCAGGCGCACCGTCTGCGCCTTGATGGTGATCCCGCGCTCCTGCTCGATCTCCATGTTGTCGAGCACCTGCTCGCGCATCTCCCGCGCCGTCAGCCCCCCGGTGAATTGGATCAACCGGTCCGACAGCGTCGACTTGCCGTGGTCAATGTGGGCCACCACACTGAAATTTCGAATGCGTTCTATCGGAGGCGTCGGCATGGCCGGGCCGGTAGCACGGCCCGGGCGGAACGCCAACGCGCAGAGCGTCCGGACAGGCTCCGTCACCGCCAAAGTGGCGGATTACAATGGCGTAAGGGATGGATTCGCGTTTGAGCAGAAGCCGGGGAAAGGCTATTCAACGGCCGATGACAAAGGCGGCTGCACCGGCGGCGCCTGGCGGCGCGGCTCCCCTTCCGCGCCTCATTGGGGATCAGACGTGGCGAACAGACTGCACAACACCCGGGCCGGCGCGGCCGTCCTGGCCCTGGCGCTGACCCTCGCGGCCTGCGGCGGCGAGGAGAAGGCGAAGGAGGCCGAGGCCAAGGCCGGCGCGACTGGCAGCAGCCAGACCGTGACGGTGCAGGCGGCGGCGCTGCGCAACCTGCCGCGCACGATCACGGCTTCCGGCACGATCTCGGCCTGGGAAGAAGTGCCGGTCGGGGCCGAGACCGGCGGCCTGACCGCCACCGCCGTCTATGTCGACGAGGGCCGCTACGTGCAGCAGGGCCAGCCGCTGGTCCAGCTGAACGACGCCCTGCTGCGCGCCCAGCTGCGCCAGCAGCAGGCGGCGGTGCAGACCGCCGAGGCCAACGCCGATCGTGACCAGGCGGCGCTGGACCGGGCCCAGGAACTGAAGGAGCGCGGCTTCCTCAGCCAGGCCTCGCTGGACACGGCCCTGGCCAACAAGCGGTCGTCGGACGCCAATCTGGCGGCCGCCCGGGCGGCGCTGTCGGAGACGCAGACGCGGCTGTCGCAAGCGACCATCCGGGCGCCGGTGTCCGGGCTGGTGATCAGCCGCAGCGTGACCCGCGGCCAGATCGTCTCGCCGGGAACCGAGCTGTTCCGCATCGTGCGAGACGGCCGGCTGGAGCTGGACGCCCAGGTGCCGGAGACCGATCTGGCGCTGGTCCGGTCGGGCCAGAGCGCGGTCATCTCGTCCGACCAGGTCGGGGAGACGACCGGGACCGTCCGCATCGTCACGCCTGAAGTCGACCCGCAGACCCGGCTGGGCGTGGCGCGCATCTCTCTGGCCGGCGGCGGCGGTTTCCGGCCCGGCATGTTCGCCCGCGCGCGCATCGATGCGGGGGCCAACCCGTCAGTGACCGTGCCGACGGCGGCGGTGTTGTACCGCGAGAACCGGCCGGGCGTTTACATTCTCGACAGCCAGAGCCGGGCGCGCTTCCGGCCCGTGGTCATCCAGGCGCGTTCGCGGGAATGGACCGCGGTCGACGGCGTCCAGGCCGGAGCGCGGGTCATCGTGCGGGGCGCCGGTTTCCTCGGCGAAGGCGACCGGGTGCGGGTCGCGGCCGCAGCCCCTGCCCGCGCCCCCGCGGCGGCGCCCGTCGCCGCCAAGTCGGGCCAGGCCGCCCGATGAACCAGATTTCCGCCTGGTCCATCCGGAACCCGATTCCGGTCATCCTGCTGTTCATCGTCCTGACGGTCGCGGGGATCGTCGGGTTCAACTCGATGCGGATCAACAACAATCCGGACGTCGAGTTTCCGCTGATCTATGTCGGCGCCGGACGGCCGGGGGCCGCGCCGAGCGAGCTGGAGACCCAGGTCACGCGGCTGATCGAGGACGCCGTCGCCGGCCTCGGCGGCGTGCGCCACATGGATTCGACGGTCAGCGACGGCTACTCGACCACGATCATCGAGTTCGAGCTGGGCACCGACGTCGAGCGGGCCACCAACGACGTGCGCAACGCCATGGCCGGGCTGCGCGGCGACCTGCCCCAGGACATGCAGGAGCCGACGGTCCAGCGCATCGACATCACCGGCGACAGCCTGATCACCTATGTGGTGCGCTCGCCGTCGATGAGCCCGGAGCAGCTGAGCTGGTTCGTCGACAACGACGTCAGCCGGGCCCTGCTGGCCATTCCCGGCGTCGGCGAGGTCAACCGCCAGGGCGGCGTCGACCGCGAGATCCGGGTCGAGATCGACCCCGACCGCCTGGCCGCCCTCGGCGTGACTGCGGCGCAGGTCAGCCAGGCCCTGGTGTCGGCCAACAGCGACCTGCCCGGCGGCCGGGTCACCGTCGCCGGGTCCGAGCGGGCCATCCGCATCCCCGGCGCGGCCGGATCGCTGGAAGAGCTGCGCGAGACGCGCATCCCGCTGGGCAACGGCGGCAGCGTGCGGCTGGGCGATCTGGGCCGGGTCGAGGACGCCTGGACCGAGCCCCGGGCCATGGCCCGTCACAACGGCCAGCAGGTGGTCACCTTCAGCATGCTGCGCTCGCGCGAGGCCAGCGAGGTCAAGGTCGCCGACCGCGTGCGCGAGGTCGTGGCGGAGATGGACGAGAGCCATCCCCAGCTCGAGATCGAGCAGATCACCGCCAATGTCGAATACATCGAGGAGAGCTACCTCGCCTCTATCGAGGCGCTGCTGATCGGGGCGGCGCTGGCCGTGCTGGTGGTGTTCGTCTTCCTCAGGGACATCCGCGCCACGATCATCGCGGCCGTGGCCCTGCCGTTGTCGCTGATCCCGACGTTCGCCGTGCTGTCGGCGACCGGGCAGTCGCTGAACGGGGTGACGCTGCTGGCCCTGTCGCTGACCATCGGCATCCTCGTCGACGACGCCATCGTCGAGATCGAGAACATCGTCCGGCACATGCGGGGCGGCAAGTCGCCCTATGACGCGGCGATCGAGGCGGCGGACGAGATCGGCCTGGCGGTGGTGGCGACGACCTCGACCATCATCGCCGTGTTCGCCCCCGTCGGCTTCATGCCAGGCATCATCGGCCAGTTCTTCATCGCCTTCGCCCTGGCGGCGTGCGTGGCGGTGTTCTTCTCGCTGGTCGTGGCGCGGATGCTGACGCCGCTGATGGGCGCCTATCTGCTGCGCCATTCAGACAAGCACCACGACGCCGATCCGTTCTGGATGGGCCCCTATCTGCGCGCCCTGAAGGTGTCCCTGCGCCACCGCTGGATCGTTCTGGCCTCGGGCATCGCCATCTTCATCGGGTCGATCTTCCTCGGCATGCAGGTGCCGGCCGAGCCCTTCCCCGCCGGCGACCAGGGCCGGGCCTCGTTCAGCGTCGAACTGCCGCCGGGCGCCACCCTGCAGGAGACGGACGCCATCGTGCAGCAGATGACCGAGGTGCTGTCGCAGCGGCCGGAGGTCGAGTCCGTCTATGGTTCGATCGACGTCGCCGAGGCCACGGTGACAGCTGACCTCGTCGACAAGGGCGACCGCCAGATGAGCCAGCAGGCCTTCGTGCGGATGATGGTCGACCAGTTCCGCGACGTCCCGGGCGCCCGCATCGGGGCCGGCGGCGGGGGCGGCGGCGGCCCGGGGGACGGGACCAAATTCAGCCTGTCGCTGCTGAGCGACAACGGCCCCGCGCTCGAGTCCGCGACCCGGGCGGTCGAGGCCGAGATGCGCGACGTCCCCGGCCTGGCCAATGTCGTCAACACCGCCTCGATCGCGCGCCCCGAGATTCTGGTCACCCCCAAACCGGATCAGGCGGCCCTTATGGGCGTCTCGACCGGGGCCATCTCGCAGACCGTGCGGGTGGCGACCCTGGGCGACGTCGAGCAGAACCTGCCGAAATACAACCTCGGCGACCGCCAGATTCCGATCCGGCTGATGCTCAGCGAAGAGGCGCGGCAGGACCTGTCGGTGGTCGAGAACCTGCGCGTGCCGACGGCGGGCGGCGCCTCGGTGCCGCTGGGCGCCGTGGCCGACATCTCGTTCGGGGCGGGGCCGTCGGAGATCACCCGCCGAGACCGCTCGCGCGTCGCGACCATCACCGCCGAGCTGGAGGGCATCACAGTCGGCGAGGCCGCCGAGCGTGTGCGGGCGCTGGAGCCGGTGAAGAACCTGCCCGAGGGCGTGCGCGAGGTGCCGTCGGGGGATGCGGAATTCCTGGCCGAGATGGTGTCGGGCTTCGCTATCGCCTTCGGCTCGGGCCTGCTGCTGATGTACGCGGTGCTGGTGCTGCTGTTCAAAAGCTTCGCCTATCCGATCACCATCATGGCGGCCCTGCCGCTGGCCATCGGCGGGGCCTTCGTCGGCCTGCTGCTGATGGGATCCAGCTTCTCGATCTCGTCGCTGATCGGGGTGCTGATGCTGATGGGCATCGCGGCCAAGAACTCGATCCTGCTGGTCGACTATGTGATCATGGCCCGCAAGGGCGGGATGACGCGGCGCGAGGCGCTGCTGGACGCCGCCCACAAGCGGGCGCGGCCGATCCTGATGACCACCGTGGCCATGGGCGCCGGCATGTTGCCGATCGCCCTGGGATGGGGAGCCGATGTCGAGTTCCGGCAGCCGATGGCCATCGCCGTGATCGGCGGCCTGATCACCTCGACCTTCCTGTCGCTGCTGTACATCCCGGCGATCTTCACCATCGTCGACGACATCGCCGGCTTCTTCGTCCGGCGGCTGCACAAGATGTTCGAGCAGCAGAAGCACACGCCGGCGCGGCCGCAACCCAAGCCGGCGGAGGCGGAGTAGGAACTCGCGGATCCCTTTTCGGCCAAGCGCGCGCAACCCATGGTAATTTCGCAACGCTCGCGGAATGATCGCGGTGGACGTGAATCTGGCAGATGACTCTCGTCGTCTCCCGATGTTACGGCCAAGGTTGTTGAAGCTCGATTTGGGGGAGCACTCCGTGAAGAAGACGATTGCCGCTGTAACGGCGGGACTGCTGCTGGTCGCTGGTCAGGCTGCGGCCGCCAACGGCCAGGCCACTGCCCGGGTCGGCGACCGAGTCGGCGCCGGTTCGGATAGCGCCAGCGAGTTCGCCGGCGTTCCGCTGCCGATCCTGATCATCGGAGCCGCCGTGGTCATCGCCGGCGTGGTCGCGGTTACGGACGACGACGGCGAAAGCGACTGACGTCCCTGACGGGACAGTGAAAGCC
>JAEYUE010000084.1 GCA_023433655.1 Pseudomonadota bacterium
ACGAGCCGTCCAGCTTGCCCTTCAGCTCGGGCAGCACCAGGCCCAGCGCCTTGGCCGCGCCGGTCGAGGTCGGGATCATCGACAGGGCCGCCGCGCGGGCGCGGTACAGGTCCTTGTGCATCGTATCCAGCGTCGGCTGGTCGCCGGTGTAGGCGTGGATGGTGGTCATGTAGCCGCGCTCGATGCCGAACAGGTCGTGCAGCACCTTGGCCACCGGAGCGAGGGCGTTGGTGGTGCAGCTGCCGTTCGAGACGACGATGTCGTCGGCGGTCAGGGTCTCGTGGTTGACCTTGAAGACGATGGTTTTGTCGGCGCCGTCGGCCGGGGCCGAGACCAGCACGCGTTTGGCGCCCGCCTTCAGGTGGGCCGAGGCCTTGTCCTTGGAGGTGAACAGGCCGGTGCACTCCATGGCGATGTCGACGCCGAGGTCCTTGTGCGGCAGCTCTTCCGGGTTGCGGATCGCCGTGACCCTGATCTTGCCTGTCCCGACGTCGATCCAGTCCTCGCCCGAGGTCACCGTGCCGGGGAAGCGGCCGTGCACCGAGTCGTAGCGGAACAGGTGGGCGTTGGTCTCGACGGGCCCGAGGTCGTTGATCGCCACCACCTCGATGTCCTTGCGGCCGTGCTCGACGATCGAGCGCAGGACGAGGCGGCCGATGCGGCCGAAACCGTTGATGGCGACGCGGACGGTCATGGGGGCGGTCTCCTGGAAGCGGGATTGCGGATTGGCGCTTCAATGGAGCCCGCGGCCCGGGGATTCAACCCCGCGCCTGTAACAAGCCGTGATGAACTGTAACGCTTGGGTTCAGGCGGCGCCCGCCAGCGGCAGGTCGAGCCGCGCCACGAGGCCCCCTTCCGGCCGGCGGATCAGCACGACGTCGCCGCCATGCGCCCGCGCCGCCTGCCGCGCCACCGTCAGCCCCAGCCCTGCGCCCCCGGTTTCGCGGTTGCGCGACTGCTCGCCGCGGCGGAAGGGCTCGAACACCGCCTCCAGCTCGCCCTCGTCCACGCCGGGGCCGTCGTCCTCGACCTCGACCACCGCTCGGCCTTCTGCGGCGAAGGCGCGCACCCGGGCCGCGCCGGCGTACTTCACCGCATTGGCGATCAGATTGGCCAGGGCCCGGCGCAGCGCCGCCGGGTCGCCCTCGACCGGCAGGACCGCGCCGCCGTCGACGCGGACCGCCGCGCCGGTCTCGGCGAAGCCCTGCGCGCAGTCTGTCGCCAGCCGAGAGAGGTCCAGCGACTCCCGGCGCTCGGCAGGTCGGTCGCCGCGGACGAAGGCCATCGCCTGGGCGATCAGGGCGTCCATCTCCTCGATGTCGGCAGCCATCCGGTCGCGCGCCTTCGCCGGCGCCTGCTCGGCCCGGAACCTCAGGCGCGTCAGCGGTGTGCGCAGGTCGTGGGCGATGGCCGCGATGGTCTGGGTGCGCTGGCGCATATGGTCCCGCAGTCTCGCCTGCATGTCGTTGAAGGCGTGGATGGCGGTGCGCAACTCGCGGGGTCCGGACGGCGTCAGCGGCTCCGCGTCCGGGTCGGCCCCGAGGCGCTCGGCGGCTTCGGCGAAGAGCCGGATCGGCCGGGTCAGGCGCCGCGCCATCCACCACACCAGCGGGGCCATCAGCAGCATCGAGATGCCCAGCGCCAGCAGCAGCCGGACCTGCCATGGCGACAGCAGGTCGCGCGGCGGCTCGACCGTGGCCCAGCGCCCGTCCGGCTGACGGACCGAGGCCGAGAAGGGCGCGAAGGTCAGTCGGTGCGTCAGCACCGTGAACTGCCGCGTCGTGGAATTGACCACGATCGCCCCGTCGTCCCCGCGCGGAATCATGTGCCGTACGTGCACCTCCGCGGTCGCCTCCGCCCCGTCACCGACGACCTTACCCGGCCCGGCGTCGACGGGGCCGCTCGCCCCGCCTCGCTTCGCCGGGTCGGGCCGAACCATCACGAAGCTGGTCGATCCCGGTCCGCTGCGCCGCGGCGCCGGTCGCCGGACGCCCTCCCGATCGACGGCGACCCGCACCAGGTCGCGCCCGACGCCGAGCCGTTCGGCCAGTCCGGCGGAGATCGCCATGGCCATGGGATCGGTCCGGCCTTCCTCCGACCTCACCGGATCGTCGGTGATCCGCCGCCGCAGGGGTCGTCCGTCCGAGGTCTCGGCCGGTACGCCCGTCAGCGCATTGGCGGCCGCCTCGATGCTGAAGCCGGACGGCTTCGGCTCCGGGGCCAGCACCACCACGGCGAAGGCCACCGCCTGGGACATGATCACGGCCAGCGCCGCCAGCGACGCCACCTGGACCAGGACGGGAAGAGACGAGGGGCGGTTCACGCGCCGTCCCGTCCCGCGCCGTTCAGACGCTCGACCCTGACGTCGAACATATAGCCCTCGCCGCGCAGGGTCTGGATCATCTCCAGGCCCGAGCCGTCATCCAGCTTCTTTCTCAGCCGGCTGATCTGCACGTCCATGGCCCGGTCGAAGACGTCGCAATCGGCGCCGCGGGCGCGCTCGAGAAGCTGGTCGCGGGTCATCACCCGCCCGGGCCGCTCGGCGAAGGCGCGCAGGAGCGCGAACTCTCCCGCCGAAAGCCCCACGGGCCGTCCGTCCGGCCGCGTCAGTTCACGCCGCATGAGATCCAGCCGCCATCCGGCGAACGCCAGGCACGGTCCCTCGGCTTCCCCGGCCTCGCGCGGGCGGCGCAGCACCGCCCGCACCCGCGCCAGCAGTTCGCGCGGATTGCAGGGCTTGGCCAGGTAGTCGTCCGCCCCCAGCTCCAGGCCGATGATACGGTCGGTGTCCTCGCCCATGGCCGAGAGCATGACGATGGGCGGCCCCTTGCCGGCCAGCCGGCGGCAGATCGACAGTCCGTCCTCGCCCGGCATCATCAGGTCCAGCACGATCAGGTCGGGCTGGTGCGCGGCCATGGCGCGGTCCATCTCCGCCGCCGTCGCCGCGCCTTCAGCGGCGTATCCATGCTGGCGCAGA
>JAEYUE010000118.1 GCA_023433655.1 Pseudomonadota bacterium
GGTCACCCCCGCCGACGCCGCCGCGCCGGCCGGCTTCGCGGACAAGACCCCCTTCGCCGACATCCGCCTGACCCTGCCCGAGGGGATCAAGGCCCACCCGGACCTGCACGCCCGCCTCTACGCCGAGGAGGTTCGCAAGCTGCGCCAGTTCGCCGAAGGGGCCCAGGCCGATCTGACCGAGGCCGGCGCCGCCACCGACCGGCCGAAGTACGAGAACTCCGTCGCCGTCACCGTCGCCGCCGAGACAGCCAAGCTGTTCAGCCTCAAGCGCGTCGCCCTCGACTACTCGGGCGGCGCCCACCCCAACACCCTGTCCAGCGGCGTCCTCTGGGACAAGGCGTTGAAGCGGCAGATCGGCCTGTCGGACCTGTTCCGCGGCGGGGCGGACCTGTCGGCCGTCGACCGCGCCCTGTGCTCGGCCCTCAACGCCGCCAAGCGCGAGCGCGTGCCGGATGGAACCTCCATCACCTTCGACAGCAAGCCCTTCGCCTGTCCCCGCGCCGCCTCGACCGCCTTCGTCCTGACCCCCGGCGACCAGCCCGGCAAGGCCGCCGGCCTGACCTTCCTGATCGGCCCCTACCAGGCCGGGCCCTACGTCGAGGGCGGCTACGAGATCGAGGTGCCGGCCACCGTCTTCCGTTCGCTTCTGGCCACCGCCTACGCCGGCGAGTTCGGCGGCAAGGCCGTCAAGGCCGCCCCGGCTGCGGCAAGCGACGGAGCCTGAGGCCGGCTGCGTGTGGGCAGGCTCCTTTTCTAACTTCCGCGTGTGTGGCAAAGTCACGGAACGCCGTCATTCGGCAGCGATCTCGACGGCGCGCAACCGTGAGGTTCGACATGAAGCGCCTTGCCTTTCCCCTCGTCGCCGCCGCCCTGTTGGCGGCGCCCGCCGCCGCCCAGCTTCCCCCGACGCCCGGCCAAGGCTCCGGCTACAGCACCCGGGACATTCTGGGGGCCCCGCACGAAGCGGGCATCATAGCGACCACCCCCAGCCGCATCGGGAGTTCGCGGCGAGAGATGAACAGGGGCCGGCGCGTTGACTTCGAGCGGCGCATGTCGTCGCGTCAGGCGCGGTTGCACGCCCGCGACCTCATCCAGCGCGCCGACATCCAGTGCGAGGTGGGTGAAGCCATGCTGGTCGCCGTCACCGAACAGAACATCCCCGTCATCGAGGTGGATTGCGCGGACAGCGGCGGCCTGGTGATCGCCGACACCCTGCCGATCCAGGCCACCGACTGCCTCGACTGGGGGCTCCGCGAAGGCGCCGAAAACGACGTCACCTTCCTGACCTGTCAACTGCCCGGCAATGTCGCGACCGTCGCCGCCGCGGCGGCTCAGTCCCCCAGGAACTGATCGACGAGTTCGGCGAACCGTCCGGGCTGGTCGGCCATGATGAAGTGCCGGCTGCCGTCGACCCGGACCAGCTGGACGCCCGGCAGGCCCGCATATTCTCTCGCCCACAGTCCGTCGGCCATGGCCGCCGGCGCGCCGCCGTCGGCGTCTGCGGCGTAGATCGCCCACACCGGGGTGGTCATGGCGGCGAGACCGGGTCGGGCGTCGGTGGTCATGACCTCGCGGATCGCCGCCGCCATCGCGCGCCGGTCGCCGGCCATCGACCACTCGACCATGGCTGAACGGGTGGCCGGGTCGCGGCTCATGCCGGTCGCGGTGTGCGCCTGCTGGGCCCGGAACGTCGCCTCGTCCGCCCCCAGGATCGCCGCCGCCGCCTGGTCGGCGAAGGGCCGCGCCGTCTCCGGCGTCGCCTGAGGCCCGAACATGGCGCTGAAGAACGGCAGGCTGTCGACGCTCATCACCCGCCCGACCAGCTCCGGATGGCGCTGCGCCAGCATCAGCCCGGTCAACCCGCCCATAGAGTGGCCGATCAGCGCCGGGCGGTCCAGCCCGGCCTCGCGCACATAGCGGGCCAGTTCGCCGATCATCGGCTCGAGGAAGGGCCCGTCGCCGTGCGGCCACGGCTCGCCGGCGAAGCCCGCCAGCTGGACCAGATGCACCCGACGGGTCGCCTTCAGCCGCTCGGCCTCGGCCCGCCAGACCTCCCGCGACGAGGCGAAGCCGGGAATCAGGATGACATCTGGGCCGGCGCCGACCACCTCGACTGACAGGCGGTCGGAGGCGAAGACGGGGGCGGCCTGGGGTGGGACAGGCTCGGCCCGGACGGCGAAGGCGACGGCGCCGGCCCCGAGCGCGACGGCCGAGGCGAGGGCGAAGGCGCGCAGCATCCGGCCGCCGCCATGGCGGGACATGAACATCATGGTCGTTTTCCTTGGGTTGGGCCCCCGCCGGTCAGGCGTGGGGATTTTCGAAGATGTCTTCCACCGGCCGCGCGAACAGCACGGCGATGCGATAGGCGAGGTCCAGCGACGGGTCGTGCTTCTCGGTCTCCAGGGCGTTGACCGCCTGGCGCGAGACCCCCAAGGCCTGGCCCAGCTGTTCCTGGGTCCAGCCGCGCTCGACGCGGAGCAGCTTGAGGCGGTTTTTCATCGGCTGCTCCGCACGAACGGCGCGACCAGGCCGAAGCAGGCCCAGAACAGCGGATAGATGATCCAGGCCGGCAGGTGATAGGCGCCGGCGTAGCTTTCGCCGAAGCCCCAGACGCTGGCGACGGCCATGGCCAGGCCGGCGGCGAGGATGAACTGGCGGGCGATGACGGCGCGGATGAACTCGTCGGACTCGTTCATCAGCGACAGCGTCGCCCAGATCTGCCCGATCACCGGCGCGGCCACCGCCAGGGCGAGGCCCCAGGCGGCCGGCTTGCCGTAGATCTCGTCGAAGGCCCCGAAGATCGCCGCCACGTTGATGGCGACGTAGGGGGCCATGAAGGCGAGGGTCCGGACGACGTAGCGTCGGCCGGCCGGCGTCCCGTTCTTTCCGAGGGCGTGCATGACAAGTTCTCCTGACCTGATGTAAGGCGTACCTTACATTCCCATCATGTCATGTCAACCTGACTTTCTGTTATGAATGCCTGACACGCTTCCGCGGCGCCCGCTGCGGGCGTAATCTGGTTTCATGCCCGCCGCGCCCCGCGTCAGACCCGGCGACCTGTTCCCGCCCGAGGCCTGGGCGCCCTTCCGCCTGCGCTCATCCTGGACGGGTCCGCTGCTGGTCGCCCACTGCTGGGCGGTGATCGCGATCGCCATCGCCGCCGGCGTCGCGTGGCCGTGGCTGATCCCGCTCTGCGTGGCCGTGGTCGGCACGCGCCAGCTGGGCCTCGCCATCCTGATGCACGAGGCCGCCCACGGCGGCCTGTCGCCGAACGCGAAGCTCAACGATTTCCTCGGCCACTGGCTGTGCGCCGTGCCGGTCGGGGCCTCGCTGGCGCTCTACCGCCCCTATCATCTCGCCCACCACAAATACGCCCAGCAGCCCGAGGACCCCGACCTCGTCCTCTCCGCCCCCTTCCCGGTCACCCGCGCCTCATTGCGCCGCAAGATCGTCCGCGACCTGACCGGCCAGACCTTCTTCAGGCAGCGGGTGCTGTTTGCCGTGAAACCGTTCCGCTCCGCCCGCGACGCGGACCTCGCCGAGGGCGCCGTGGTCACCGGGCGCTCGGTCGCCCCCTTCCTGCTGTTCAACCTCGGCCTGCTTCTCCTGATGACCCTGGCCGGCGCGTGGTGGGCCTTCTTCGTCCTCTGGCTGCTGCCGATGGCCACCTGGTTCCCGATGGTCACCCGCCTGCGCAACATCGCCGAACACGCCTGCGTCGAGGGCTCGGCGACCGACGCCTTCCGCGCGGCCCGCACCACCCACGCCAACTGGTGGGAGCGCGCCTTCATCGCCCCCTACTGGGTCAATTTCCACGCCGAGCACCACCTGTTCATGCACGTGCCGTGCTGGAAGCTGCCTGCCCTGCACTGCGCCGTCCGCGCCACCCCGCAGGGTCAGCGGATGGAGGTGGCCAGCGGCTATCTGGAGGTCCTGAAGACCGCCAGCGCGGCCAGTGGGCCGGCCGGCCGCGCGACCTGACAGGAACCCGCCGGGGGGGCCGAGGTTGATTGACCGGCAGCGAAGGGAGTCCCGCATGGCCCGCGAACCGCGTCCGGAACCGCGCATCTATCTCGACTGCGATGGCGTCCTGGCCGACTTCGAGAAGGGCGCCGAGGCGGTGCTCGGCCTGCCGTCCCGCGCCTTCGAGGCGCGCTTCGGTCTCCGGGCCTTCTGGGCCCGCCTCGCCTCGACTCCCGACTTCTTCGAGACCCTGGACCTGCTGCCCGACGCGATGGAGCTGTACGAGGCCGTGCGCGATCGCGACCCCGTCATCCTCACCGGCCTGCCCCGCGGGGCCTGGGCCGAGCCGCAGAAGCGGCGCTGGGCCGCGCGCCACTTCCCCGGCGTCGAGGTCATCACCACCACCTCGGCCCTCAAGCGCGAACACTGCCATCCCGGCGACGTGCTCGTCGACGACACCGTCAAATTCCGCCACCTGTGGGAGAAGGAGGGCGGCGTCTTCATCCCGCACCGGTCCGCCGCCCGCTCCATCGCCGAGCTCCGCCGACTGGGTTTTCTCGATGCGGCGACGGCGGCCTGAGCTCTGGCGCCCGGGGCGCGCCCGGCGCTAAGGGCGGCCATGCCGATCGCCGACCCCGCCGCCTTCATCCTCGCCAACACCCGGCTGCAGGCCGTGCCGCACGCGCCGGAGATTTCGCTTCATCTGGCCGACGAGGTGACGCCGATCTGGCGGCTGACCGAGGAGGAGCTGGGCGAGCTCGGCCTGCCGCCGCCGTTCTGGGCCTTCGCCTGGGCCGGCGGCCAGGCTCTGGCGCGCTACCTGCTGGATCATCCGCACGAGGTCGCCGGCAAGCGGGTGCTCGATTTCGCCGCCGGTTCCGGTCTGGTCGGCATCGCGGCCATGAAGGCCGGCGCGGCGTCGGTGCTGTGCGCCGACATCGACCCCTTCTGCGCCGCCGCCGTGGCGGCCAACGCCGCCGCCAACGGCGTAGCGGTCGACTTCACCGCCGACGACCTGCTCGACGCCCCGCCGCCGCAGGTCGACGTCATCTGCGCCGGCGACGTCTGCTACGAGCGGCCGATGACCGACCGGGTGCTGGCGTGGCTGGCCCAGGCCGTGGCGAAGGGCGCCCGGGTGCTGATCGGCGATCCCGGGCGCACCTATTTCCCGCGCGAGGGCCTGACCTTCCTCGCCGAATACCGCGTGCCGACGACCCGCGAGCTGGAGGACCAGGAGGTCAAGCGGTCCTCGGTCTGGGCGCTCTAGCGCTCTTCCGCGTCCGGGTCCGGCGAGACCGTCAGCGGCTCCTCGGCCGCCGCCTTCGGATCACCGTCCATGTCGGCTTCCGCCGCCCGACCCTTGCCGCGCGCCGCCTCCAGATCCTCCTCGCGGCCGAAGCCCGGTTCGCCTTCGCGCACCTGCTGTTCCTCGTGCATGTCGTCCTCCTTCAGTGGGCCGCCGGCTGCGGGGTTCCGGCTGCCGCCTGCGACTGTTCGCGATGCCGGCCCTCGGCGAATTCCTCGATCATCTTCGCGTTGAAGGCCGGGATGTCGTCGGGGCAGCGGCTGGTCACCAGCCCCTCGTCGACCACCACTTCCTCGTCGACGACGTTGGCGCCCGCGTTTCTCAGGTCGGTGCGGATCGTGTGATAGGCGGTCAGGGTCCGTCCCTCCGCGACGCCCGCCTCGACCAGCAGCCACGGCGCGTGGCAGATCGCCGCCACCGGCTTGCAGGCGTCGAAGAAGGCGCGGACGAAGGCGACCGCCTCCTCGTCCCCGCGCAACTGGTCGGGGTTGGCCACCCCGCCGGGCAGCAGCAGGGCGTCGTAGGCCGAGGCGTCCGCGTCCTTCAGCGGGCGGTCGACGGGGATCTTCCGCGACGGCGTCAGGTGCTCGAAGCCCTGGATCTCGCCGTCCTTCGGCGACACCACCTCGACCGTCGCGCCGGCCTCCTTCAGCGCTTTCACGGGCTCCAGAAGTTCGATCTGTTCGACCCCGTCGGTGGCCAGGACGGCGACGGTCTTTCCGTTGAGACGGCTCATGGGCGGCTCCTTGATCTGGATCTGGGGGAGGGTTGGAGAACCGCCCGAGGTCGCCCGGGTTGCGGCTCCGCTTGGCGATTGAAGGTCGCAGGCGCATCTTTCTGGCATGACCCGCCTGCTGGCCCTCGCCCTTCTCCTCGCCGCCGCCCCGGCCGCGGCCCAGGTTCCGCCCGCGGACGCCTGGGAGCGTCATCGCTGGCAGGCGGAGCAGCATCGTCTGGAGATGGACCGTCTGCGCGCTCGCGCTGACCAGCGCGAGGCCGAAGCCCGGCGGCAGGCTCTGGAGAGCCGCCTGACCCGGATGGAGATCGAGGCGCGCCGCCAGCCGGAACCGTATATCCCGCCCGCGTCTCCCGCCCTGCGAACGCCGGAACAGGAACGCGCCGCCCGCGAGGCCGCCGCGGCCCGCCGCCGCGCGACGGCGGAGGGCGTGGGGCAGATCGACGCCTGGCTCGACCGGCGAGCAGGGTGATCTCCGCGCATCCCTTCGGCTCCATCCGCGTTCCGGCGTAGCTTCGGACCAGAGGGAGATCGGCGATGCGCTGGCAGGGCGGACGACGCGGCGGCAATATCGATGACCGGCGCGGGCTCGGCGGGGTCGGCATAGCGGGCGGCGGCATCGGCGCCCTGGTGCTGGCCGCCATCGGCTATTTCGTCTTCGGCATCGACCCCTCCACCACCCAGCAGATCACCAGCCAGCTGGGCGGGGTGGGCAGCGCCGAACAGGGAACCCGCGGCAGCCCCGAGGACCAGGCCGGCGCCTTCGTCGACGTCATCGGGACCAATGTCGACGACGTCTGGCGCCAGAAGCTGCAGGGCTACCAGCCGCCGACGGTGGTGCTCTACGAACAGGGCACCTCCACCGGCTGCGGCTTCGGCCAGTCGGCCATGGGCCCCTTCTACTGCCCCACGGACCGCCGCGTGTATCTGGACC
>JAEYUE010000169.1 GCA_023433655.1 Pseudomonadota bacterium
GGCCAGGCGGCGTCCAGCGTCCCTGACCAGCCGCCGTCCGCGGCGGCCCCGGCCAGCCGTTCATGCGCGCGCCCGGCCGCCTCGTCCTCGACGACAGGGCCGCACGGCCGCAGCCGGGGGCCGAGCGCGTCCGTCACGCCGCCTCCGCCGGGGGCAGGACCAGGGCCACGCGCAGGCCGGGCCCGAAGCCGCCATATCGACCCGGCCCTTCATCCAGCTGCACCCGTCCCCCGTGAGCCTCCAGCACCGCCCCCACCAGCGACAGGCCGAGGCCCGAGCCGGGCTCGCTGCGGCTGTTGTCGAGGCGCACGAAGCGCTGGATGACCCGCTCGCGGTCGGCTTCGGGCACGCCCGGACCTGTGTCGGTGACCGAGAACTCGATCTCGCCCGAACTGCGCCGCCGCGCCCGCAGCATGACCGCCCCGCCGGCCGGGGTGTATTTGATGGCGTTGTCGATGACGTTGGCCAGGGCCTGGGCGAGGAAGGGCCGGTTGGCCTCGACCATCAGGCCACGCTCGATCTCGGCCGAGAACTCCAGCCCCTTGTCCTCGCTGGCCGGTTCATAAAGCTCGGCCATATCGACGGCGAGGTCGGCCGCATCGAACAGCTGCGGATCGGGCGTGTGTCCCGCCGCGGCCTGCAGCCGGGCGATGGCCAACACCGTGTTGAAGGTCTTCAGCAGGTTGTCGGCCTCGTCCAGCGCCAGCTGCAGGGCGTCGACGCCGTCGATCTTGCCCGCCTCGGCGTCGATCAGCGACACCTCCAGCTTGGCGCGCATCCGGGTCAGCGGCGAGCGCAGGTCGTGGGCGATGGCGTCGCCGGCGTGACGGATCGAGGCCATCGAGGCCTCCAGCCGGTCCAGCATGGTGTTCAGGCCGGAGCCCAGCTCGTCCAGCTCGTCGCCGGCGTTGCGCACCGGGAAGCGCGCCTTCAGGTCGCCCTCCTGCACCGCCGTGGCGACCTTGTTCAGCCGGCCCATCGACCGCTCCAGATTGCGGCTGACCAGCACGCCCCCGGCCAGTCCGAGCAGCAGCACGATGCCCATCGCCCCCCAGAGCGCCTGGGTCAGACGGGCCAGATAGGCCTCGGTGTCGCTCAGCGACTTGCCGACGAACAGCACCTCGCCCCCGGACAGCCGCATCTGCACCCCGCGCACCTGCGGCCGGGTCACGCGCCCGTCGGCGTCGGTCTCGGTGAACGGGAAGGTGATCCACTCCGAACCGCCCTCCAGCTCGGCGATGGGATGGACGTTGAGCGAGCCCGTGCTCATGCCCTGGTCGTTGGTCAGCAGGTAGACATAGGTGCTGTCGCGCAGGGTGCGGTCGATCAGGGCCTCGTTCAGCGCATCGACGCCGCGGGCGCGGTAGATTCCGGTCAGCACCTGGGTCTCGGCCCGCACGTCCCGCTCGGCCTTGGCCCGCGCCTCGGCGGCCGAGGCGAAATAGACATAGGCCAGGATGGCGCTCGCCGCCGCCGCGAACAGGGCGAGGAAGAGCAGCGTCAGCCGGAACGGCGTGCGGCGGAGGAGGGAGGGGAGACGCATGGTTGCTAGTGGTGAGTGGCGAGTGGCGAGTAGCGAGCTGTCGGGCTCCCGCGGTTTTGACCCCTCCCCACCTGTCGCTCCCTCACCCGCTCGTCACTCGCCACTCGTCACTCGCCACTGGGTTCACGCCTCAAGTCTATACCCCGCCCCCCGCACCGTCTGCAGCATGGCGTGGTCGAAGCCCTTGTCGATCTTGGCGCGCAGGCGGCTGATGTGGACGTCGATGACGTTGGTCTGGGGGTCGAAGTGATACTCCCACACCTTTTCCAGCAGCATGGTGCGGGTCACCGACTGGCCGGCGTGGCGCATCAGGAACTCCAGCAGCTGGAACTCGCGCGGCTGCAGGTCGATCTCCTGGCCGGCGCGGTGCACGGTGCGGGCGATGAGGTTCATCTCCAGGTCGCCGACCTTGAGCATGGTCGCCACCGACCCGGTCTCGCGGCGGCGCGACAGGGCCTCGACCCGGGCGATCAGCTCGGAGAAGGCGTAGGGCTTGACCAGATAGTCGTCGGCGCCAGCCTTCAGCCCGGCCACGCGGTCGTCGACCTCGCCCATGGCCGAGAGGAACAGCACCGGCGTCTGGTCGCCGTCCTTGCGCAGGGTCTCGACCATGCCGATGCCGTCCAGCCGCGGCATCATGCGGTCGACCACATAGACGTCGTAACCGCCCTTCTGGGCCTCCAGCAGGCCGAAGGCGCCGTCGACGGCGTGGGTCACCTCGTGCCCGGCTTCAGTCAGTCCCCGGACCATGGCGGTCGCGGCCTCGGCGTCGTCCTCGACCACCAGAATGCGCATGGAATCAGCCCTCGGATGCAAATCGCCGCCGATGTTAGCGCATCGGCGGCGATGGGGGCAGTTAAGGTGTGTTCAGGTTGCGGATCACTCCGCCGCCGCGAATTCCAGCAGAACAGGCTGGCGCTGCGTGCCGCCGGGCTGGATGACGAACAGGACAACGCCCGGACGGCCGGAGGACCGCACCGCCTGGACGATGGAGCGAAGCTCGCTGGCCGACGCGACGTTCTGTCGGTCCGCGTGTGTGATCAGCATGCCTGCGCCGAGGCCCAGCTCCGCCGCCGGCGTGCCGCGCGCCACGCCGGTGATCACCACGCCGGAGGCCGAGGCGGGAAGGCGATAGCGCTGGCGCAGGGCCGGGGTCAGGGAGGTGACGCTGACCC
>JAEYUE010000008.1 GCA_023433655.1 Pseudomonadota bacterium
TCTCGCCGGCGACGAGGCCATCGGCCGCGCGGCGCAGGCTGTCGGCGACGGGGAGAGCGGGCAGGGCGCCGTCGGCGGTGTCCAGCGCCTCGAGGCAGCGGGCGATGACGCTCCGGTCCAGCAGCGGCCGGGCGGCGTCGTGGACCAGCACCGGCCGGTCGTCGGCTGCACCGAGGGCGCCGAGCCCGTTGCGCACCGACTCGGCGCGGCTGCCGCCGCCGCCGACCACGCGCCAGCCGGACAGGCCGGACAGGGCGGTGGCGGCTTCCGTCTCCGACCCCGCCGGGATCACCACGACGACTTCGCTCGCGCCCGCCTGCAGCAGGGCCTCGACCGACCAGCGGACCACGGGCCTGCCGCCCAGCGGCCGCCACTGCTTGGCCCCGCCGGCGCGCGAGCCGGAGCCTGCGGCGACGACCACGGCGGCGAAGGCGGGGAGGGGAGAGGTCATGGCGGCCTTCTAATCGCCGCCGTCATGCTTGACGAGAGGCCCGTCTGACGGCGGTAAGGGGCCGATGAGTCCAGGAATTCAGATCGGCGACGTGCGGGTGCGCGGCCGGGTGCTGACCGCGCCCATGACCGGGATCACCGACCTGCCGTTCCGGCGGCTGGCCTCCAGGCTGGGCGCGGCCTATGTGGCCACCGAGATGGTCGCGGCGGCCGAATTGGCGCGGGCCCGGCCCGATGTCGTGCGCCGCGCGGCCGTCGGCGAGGGCCTGCCCCTGACGGTGATCCAGCTCGTCGGGCGCGACCCCGAGGCCATGGCGGAGGGCGCGCGCATGGCCGAGCGCGCCGGGGCCGACATCGTCGACCTGAATTTTGGCTGTCCGGCCAAGGAGGTGGCGGCGGCCGCCTGCGGCTCGGCCCTGATGCGCACCCCTGACCTGGCCTGCCGGCTGATGGACGCGGCGGTGACGGCGACCTCGCGTCCGGTCACGGTCAAGATGCGGCTGGGCTGGGACGACGCCAGCCGCAACGCCCCCGAACTGGCGCGCAGGGCCGAGGCGATCGGGGTGAAGGCGGTGACGGTGCATGGCCGGACCCGGCAGCAGTTCTACACCGGCGTCGCCGACTGGGCGGCGGTCGGCGAGGTCAAGGCGGCGGTGGGTCTGCCGGTGATCGTCAACGGCGACATCGTGACGGCGGACGACGCCCGCGCGGCGCTGGAACAGTCCGGCGCCGACGCCCTGATGCTGGGCCGCGGGGTCTATGGGCGCCCGTGGCTGGCGGCCCATCTGGAGCGGGCGCTGGCCGACGGAACCGTGCTGCAGGAGCCGGGTCGGGAAGAGCGGCTGGCCATCGTCATCGAGCACCTGCGCGCCTCGGTCGCCTTCTACGGCCTGCCGCTGGGCCTCAAGATGTTCCGCAAGCATCTCGGCTGGTACGTCGAGCAGGCCCCATGGCCAGCCGACTCGCTGGAGCGGCGCGCGGCCAAGGCGCGGCTGTGCCGGGTGGAGACGCCGGAGGCGGTCGAGGCGGCGCTGGCCGAGTTATGGCGGCCAGTGACGCATTCCGGCAACTCGGCTGTTGATATCGCGCCACAGTTCGCCGAAGCTGGAGCCGCATGACGGACGCGAACTCCACGCCAGCCGGACCCGCCGCCCCGCCCAGAGGGCCGGCGCGCTGGTTCGCCGGCTGGTCGGAGGAGCGCCGGCGCAACGCCTTCCTGATCGCCTATGTGGTCGCCTTCCTCATCACCGTCGCCGCCATCTGGCTGGTCGCGGTGGCGCCGGGGGAGACGGGCGAGGGCGCGCGGGCGATGGCCAGCCGCGCCGTGCTGGCCGCCCTCGCCGTCAATCTGGTGCTGATCGGCGCGTTGGCGGTCGTCATCGGCCGCCGCGTGTTCTCGCTGTTCCAGCGCCGGACCCACGCCGGCGCGCGACTGCACCTGCGCTTCGTGACGCTGTTTTCGCTGGTGGCGCTGGCGCCGGCCATCCTGATCGCGCTGGTGTTCGGCGTGCTCGTCAACCGCGGCGTCGACCAGTGGTTCAGCGACAACGTGCGGGGCGCGGTCGAGAACAGCGCCGACATCGGCAAGGCCTATGTCCGGGACGTGAGCCTGCAGGTCCAGTCCGACCTCGAAGTCATCGCCGACGAACTGGCCGCTCCGGACGCCCAGTCCCGCTTCCCCTACCGGATCCAGTTCTCCGGACTGCTGGCCCAGGTCGCCGACCTGTTCGGCTATCCGGCCCTCTACATCGTCAACGGCGCGGGGGAGGTTCTGGCGCAGGGAGAGCTTCCGGGCGCGCCGCCCTATCTCGCGCCCGCGCCGGAGGACATCCAGACCGCGGCCGAAGGGCAGACCGCGCCGATCAACATCGCCGACGACACCATCCGCACCCTCTATCCGCTGACCGGATACGGTGACGCCTATCTCTATCTGGTGCGGCCGATGCAGCCGGGGCTGATCGCCCAGATGCGCAACAGCGAGGCGGCCATCGTCGCCTTCCGCGAGGCTGAGGAGAGCCGCGACCGCATCCAGGCCGCCTTTGCGCTGAGTTATATCGAGACCGCCCTGCTGGTTCTGGTCGGGGCGGTGTGGCTGGGCATGTCCGCCGCCAGCGCCATCTCGGCCCCGATCGGCCGGCTGGTCGAGGCCGCCGACCGGGTCGCGGCCGGTGATCTGACCGCTCGCGTCGCGGGCGAGGACGGGCCGGGCGAGATCAAGAACCTGACGGTCGCCTTCAACCGGATGACCGGCGACCTCGAGGCGCAGCAGGCGGCGCTCAGGGCCGCCAGCGAGGAGGCCACCGGCCGGACCGTGTTCATCGAGACCGTGCTGTCGGGCGTTTCGGCCGGGGTCATCGGCGTGGACCGGCGGCGGCGGGTGTCGGCGATCAACGACAGCGCCGTGGAGCTGCTCGGCCTGACGGCCGGAGACGACATCATCGGCCGTCCGCTCGGCGAGGCCGCGCCCGAACTGAGCGAGCTGGCGGGGCGCGCCGAGGCGCACATCGAGGAGGAGATCGACGTCAGCCGCGGCGGCGAGACCCGCCGCCTGCGCGTGCGCATCGAAGGCGGGGTCGGCGGCGAAATGGTGCTGACCTTCGACGACATCACCCGCCTGGTCACGGCCCAGAGGAACGCCGCCTGGCGCGACGTGGCGAGGCGCATCGCGCACGAGATCAAGAACCCTCTGACGCCGATCCAGCTGTCGGCCGAGCGCCTGCGCCGGCGCTACCGCAAACAGGTCGGCGACGACGTCGAGGTGTTCGACCGCTGCACCGAGACCATCATCCGCCAGGTCGGCGACATCGGTCGCATGGTCGACGAGTTCTCGTCCTTCGCCCGCATGCCGGCCCCGCGCTTCACCGCCGAGAATCCGGCCGAACTGCTGCGCGAGGCGGTGTTCGCCCAGCGGGTGGCGGCGCCGGGGATCGGGGTCGAGCTGGTCGAGCCCCTGCCGCAGGCGGTGCTGCACGCCGACGGCCGCATGGTCGGCCAGGCCCTGACCAACATCCTCAAGAACGCCGGCGAGGCGGTGGCGGCCCGCCGCGACGCCGCGCCGCGTCCTGAAGACGGGGCCGGACCCGGCATCCTGGCCCGCCTGACCGTCGAGGACGGGCTGGCGACCTTCGTCGTCGAGGACGACGGCCCCGGCCTGCCGGCGCGCGACCGCGACCGGTTGACCGAACCCTATGTGACCACGCGCGAGAAGGGCACCGGCCTCGGCCTGGCCATCGTCAAGCGCATCTGCGAGGAGCACGGCGGCGAGCTGAAGCTGGCCGACGCCGAGACCCTGTCCGGCGCGCGCGTGTGTCTGATCTTCCCCCTGAAGGCGGCCGCCAGGGCCGGGAGCAAGGGCGCCGCGGCGTCCGCGAGCCCGGCCCGCGCGGTCGCGGAATAGCGAGGCGTCATGCGATCCACGGGAGCCGACATTCTGGTCGTCGACGACGAGGCCGACATCCGCGAGCTGGTCTCCGGCCTGCTCGAGGACGAGGGCCACGCGGTCCGCGTCGCGGCCAATTCCGACGAGGCGCTGGCCGCCATCCGGGCGCGCAAGCCGTCGCTGGCCCTGCTCGACATCTGGATGCAGGGCGGCGGCCTCGACGGGCTGGAGCTGCTGGACCTGATCAAGGAGCTGGATCCCGACCTGCCCGTGGTCATGATCTCGGGACACGGCAACATCGAGACGGCGGTCAGCGCGCTGCAGCGCGGGGCCTACGACTTCATCGAAAAGCCGTTCAAGTCCGACCGCTTGGTGGTGGTTGTTCAGAGAGCGCTGGAAGCCTCGCAGCTGAAGCGGGAGAACCGCCGGCTGCGCGCCCAGGTCGCCGCCCCGACCGGGCTGATCGGCAAGTCCGCCGCCGCCCAGGCGCTGCGCGGCACCATCGCCAAGGTCGCTCCGGCCAACAGCCGGGTGCTGATCTCCGGGCCGCCCGGCTCGGGCAAGGAGCTGGTGGCGCGCCAGATCCACGAGGCCAGCGCGCGGGCCCGCGGCGAGTTCGTGGCCATCGCCGCCGCCGGCATGACTCCCGAGCGGCTGGACGTCGAACTGTTCGGCGAGGAGGGCGTCGACGGGCGGCCGCGCAAGATCGGCGTGTTCGAGCGCGCCCACGGCGGCACCCTTTATCTCGACGACGTCGGCGACATGCCGCGCGAGAGCCAGAGCCGGGTGCTGCGGGTGCTGGTCGAGCAGCGCTTCCGCCGCGTCAGCGGCGAGCAGGACGTGCAGGTCGACGTGCGGGTGATCACCTCCACCTCGCGCGACCTCAAGGAGGAGATCGCCGCCGGCCGCTTCCGCGAGGACCTGTTCCATCGCCTGAACGTGGTGCCCATCCGGGTGCCGCCGCTGGCCGAGCGGCGCGAGGACATCGCCGAGCTGGTCGACTACTTCATCGAGAGCCTGGCCAGCTCGCAGGGCCTGCCGCGCCGGCGGCTGGGCGACGACGCCATCGCCGTGCTGCAGGTCCACCCGTGGCCGGGCAACGTCCGCCAGCTGCGCAACAACGTCGAGCGGCTGCTGATCCTCGCCACGGGCGACCCGTCCGAGCCCATCGGCGCCGACGCCCTGCCGCAGGAGGCCACCAACGCCGGCTCCAGCGGCTCGCTGGGCGCGGAGCGGATCATCGCCCTGCCGCTGCGCGAGGCGCGCGAGGTGTTCGAGCGTGAATACCTGGCCGCCCAGATCATGCGCTTTGGCGGCAACATCAGCCGCACCGCCGCCTTCATCGGCATGGAGCGGTCGGCGCTGCACCGGAAGCTCAAGTCGCTGGGCGTGTCGCCGGCCCGCGGCGGCGAGGACATGGAAGAGGGAGCCGCCGAGGCATGAGCCGGGTCGCCTATGTCAACGGAACCTACCAGCCGCTGCGCGAGGCGGTCGTCCACGTCGAGGACCGCGGCTTCCAGTTCGCCGACGGGGTCTATGAGGTCTGGTCGGTGTTCGACGGCCGGCTGGCCGACTTCGAGGGCCACATGACCCGGCTGTGGCGCAGCCTCGACGAACTGCGCATCGACCGGCCGATGAGCCCCGAGGCGCTGGCGCGCGTGCTCAAGGAGACGGTGCGCCGCAACCGGGTGCGCGAGGGGCTGGTCTACATCCAGATCACCCGCGGGACGGCGCGTCGCGACCATCCGTTCCCGGCCGAGGGCACGCCGCCCAGCGTGGTCGTCACCGCCCGCTCCCTGCCCCTGTCCAAGGGCAATGCGGCGGCCGAGAAGGGCGTGGCCGTGATCACCCAGCCGGACATCCGCTGGGGCCGTTGCGACATCAAGACGGTCGGCCTGCTGCCCAATGTGCTGGCCAAGCAGGCGGCCAAGGAACGCGGCGCGGCCGAGGCCTGGATGGTCGACGACATGGGCCTGGTCACCGAGGGTTCCTCGACCAACGCCTGGATCGTCGACGAGCACGGCAAGCTGCGGACGCGCGACACGCAGTCGAACATCCTGCGCGGCATCACCCGCGCGGCGGTGCTGGAGATGGCGGCGGAGGAGGGCATCGAGCTGGAGGAGCGGGCCTTCTCGGTCGACGAGGCCAAGCGCGCGAGGGAGGCCTTCTACACCTCGGCCAGCGGCTTCGTGATGCCGGCGGTGTCGATCGACGGGACGAGGATCGGCGACGGCAAGCCCGGTCCGGTGGCGAAAAAGCTGCGCACCCTGTACCTTGAACGGGCGCGGCGCGAGGCCATCTAGGCGTTGCGACGGACGCAGGCGCCGTTAAGGTGCCCCGCCCGGCTCCTATCGCCGCCAAGCAACAAGAACAGGACCAACCTGCCATGTCGCCCGACAAACGCCAGAACCTCCAGGACACCTTCCTGAACTCGGTCCGCAAGACCAAGACGCCGCTGACCATCTTCCTCGTCAACGGGGTCAAGCTGCAGGGCATCGTCACCTGGTTCGACAACTTCTGTGTGCTGCTGCGTCGCGATGGCCAGTCGCAGCTCGTCTACAAGCACGCCATCTCGACCATCATGCCGTCGCAGCCCGTGCAGCTGTACGAGCCCGACGCCGAAGAAG
>JAEYUE010000151.1 GCA_023433655.1 Pseudomonadota bacterium
ACGGCAAGACCCACCTGCTCAACGCCATCGCCTGGGAGGCCCAGCGCCTGCGCCCGGACGCCCGGGTGGTCTACCTGACCGCCGAGCGCTTCCTGTCGACCTTCGTGCGCGCCATGCAGGACCGCTCGACGGCCGCCTTCAAGGACAGCCTGCGCTCGGCCGACATGCTGCTGATCGACGACGTCCAGTTCGTCGGCGGCAAGGCCTCCACCCAGGACGAGCTGCTGGCGACGCTGACCAGCCTGATCGAGGACGGCAAGCGCATCGTCCTGTCGGCGGACCGGCCGCCGATGGCCCTGACCGAGGTCGAGCCGCGCCTGCGCAGCCACCTGGCGTCCGGCCTGACCTGTCCGGTCGAGCCGGCCGACCGCGCCCTCAAGCTGGCCGTCGCGCGCAGCCGCATCGCCGCGCTGGCTGGTCTCGGCGTCGTCTCCGGCGAGGCCCGCCCCGAGGTGCTGGAGCACCTGGTCGATCGCACCCCGGGCTCGATGCGTGAACTGGAGGGCGCGGTGAACACGCTCGCCGCCGTGGCCGGCGCGCGGCTCTCCACCCTCACCGTCGACGAGGTCCAGGGCCTGCTCGGCGCGGCTCTCCGCGGCGGTCCCGAGCGGCGCATCACCGTCGACGAGATCCAGAAGACGGTGGCCGAGCATTTCACCCTCAAGCAGGCCGACCTGCTGAGCGAGCGCCGCACCCGTTCGGTGGCCCGACCGCGCCAGATCGCCATGTGGCTGTGCAAGCAGCACACGACGCGTTCCTACCCCGACATCGGCCGACGCTTCGGCGGGCGCGACCACACCACGGTCCTGCACGGCGTGCGCAAGATCGAGGAGCTGATCGCCCAGGACGACCAGATCGCCCGGGACGTGGAGGCGCTGACGCGCAAGCTCAGGGGCTAGGTTGTAGGGCTAGGTTCTAGGGAGCCTGTGGCGTCCCGACCGGAAGGGCTTATCCACATCTGGATCGAGCGGCCTCCCTAGCCCCTAGCACCTGGAACCTAGTCCCTTCCTTGCCCCCTCCCGCCAATCCGCTAGTGTCGCTGGCCCATAGTGCAGCGGCGGCCGTTGAGTCGTCCAAGGTTCCGAGGCTGGGGCGAGACCACCACATGCAGCTGACCATCGAACGATCCGCGCTCCTCAAGGCCCTCGGGCACGTGCAGAGCGTGGTGGAGCGGCGCAACACCATCCCGATCCTGTCGAACGTCCTGCTCTCGGCGGGGCGCGACAAGCTCAGCTTCGCCGCCACCGACCTCGACATGGAGATGGTCGACGAGGCCGAGGCCCAGGTGAATGTCGAGGGCCAGATCACCGCCCCGGCCCACACCCTGTACGAGATCGTCCGCAAGCTGCCCGACGGGGCCGAGGTCTCGCTGTCCTATTCCGGCGACGACCCGCGTCTGGCGGTCCAGGCCGGCCGATCGAAGTTCAACCTGCCGGTGCTGCCGGCCGGCGACTTCCCGGTGATGTCGACCGACACCTCGGGCGTCCGCTTCGCCCTGCCCAAGGAAGACCTGGCCCGGCTGATCGACAAGACCCGGTTCGCGGTCTCGACCGAGGAGACCCGCTACTACCTGAACGGCCTCTATCTCCACACCGTGGCCGAGGCCGGCATTCCGCTTCTGCGCGCCGTGGCCACCGACGGCCACCGCCTCGCCCTCGCCGAGACGCCCGCGCCGGAAGGCGCCGCCGGCGGCCCCGGCGTCATCGTGCCGCGCAAGACGGTGGATCAGGTCCGCCGCCTGCTCGACGATGGCTCGGGCCCGGTCGAGATCATGGTCAGCCCTCAGAAGATCCGCTTCGAATTCGGCCAGGCCAGCCTGACCTCCAAGGTCATCGACGGCGCCTTCCCCGACTACATGCGGGTCATCCCGAAGGGGAACGACAAGCAGGCCGACATCGACAACGCCGTCTTCGCCTCGGCCGTCGATCGCGTCGCCACCATCTCCGCCGAGAAGAGCCGCTCGGTGAAGCTGGCCTTCGAACTGGACCGCGTCACCCTGACGGTGCGCAACATGGAGGCCGGCCAGGGCGTCGAGGAGGTCGAGATCGGCTACTCCGACGAACCCTTCGAGATCGGCTTCAACGCCCGCTACCTGCTCGACGTCGCCGGCCAGATCACCGGCGAGACGGCGATGTTCAAATTCGCCGACCCGGCCTCGCCGACGCTGGTCCTCGACCCGGGCGACCCGGGCGTCCAGTACGTGCTGATGCCGCTGCGGGTGTAGGGCGTGCAGGTCCCCCCGCCCGAGGAGGCCGGCGCGGCGCTCGAAGCGGCGATCCTCGCGGCACAGGACGGCGGAAGCCTTGACGACCTCGCATCGGCGTTCATGAACTCCTACGTCGTCGTCATGCTCGCGGAAGACCCGGGTCCCGATCCCCAGGCCATCTCCCCGCTGACAGTGTCCACGCCGCAGGGCTATCTCGCGCTCGTCGTCTTCACCACCGCCGGGAAATGCTCGAACTGGTCCCGCAACGCGCCCCAATATCCGCACGCGCTTCTGGTTCGCGCCGACTGGATTCTGAATGTGGTGGGCGACGAATACGGCCTCGCCGTGAACCCCGGCGAGGCCGTCGGCTTCAGCATGCCGCCCTTCGGGGTGGCCCGGATGAAAGCCCGCGGGGCTGCAGCCGGCCAAAGCCAGTAGGCCCGGCGTCACCGGGTTGGGAAGGCGGTCAATAGTGGCTAGTGGTTGGCGATGGCGGACGCCTTCGATCCAGCCACTCCTCCCCAGCCCCCCGCCACGCTCTTGATCACCGCCCTCACCCTCACCGACTTCCGCTCCTACGCCTCCGCCACCCTGGCCATCGCGGCGGGGACGGTGGTGCTGCATGGGCCGAACGGGGCGGGGAAGACCAATCTGCTGGAGGCGCTGAGCCTGTTCACCCCGGGCAAGGGGCTGCGC